>JAIRJU010000121.1 GCA_031260485.1 Pseudomonadales bacterium
CCCAGGCGCAGCCGGTGCTGGCCGCCCGTGAGAAAGTTGGCATTGAAGAGATCGCCGATGTCGTCGAGTTGCACAGGGCCATAGCCGATGCGGCCTTGCGCGGTGTCGATTTCAACCAAGGGTTCCAGAAAACAGGCGCCGCGCGAGCCGTTGCGCACGAGCGTGACATCGAGCCCGCGCTGTTTGGCTTGTGTGGCGATGGCGGCAACCAGCAGTTCAGCGCCGAGCGAGGCGGCGGTGGTTTCGCGGGGAACGTAGACACGGATGCTCATCTCAGTTGCCCCCTTTCGCGTTGGCCGCCAGCGCGGCGCTCAGGGTTTTGAAGCGTTCCGGGCTCATGCGGCCATAGGTTTGTTTATCCACCATGACACTGGGCGAGCAGGCGCAATTGCCGAGGCAATACACCGCTTCCAGGGAGAAGAGACCATCGGCGCTGGTTTCATGTAAACCGCAGCCCAGTTGCGCTTTGATGGCGTCGGTGAGCGCCGCCGACCCCATGGCCTGGCAGGCTTCGGCCTGGCAGACGCGCACGGTGTAGACGCCGGGTTTGCTGCGGCGAAAGTCATGATAAAAGCTGGTGACGCCATGCACTTCGGCGCGAGACAAATTGAAGAGCTTCGCCAGCATCGGCATGGCGGCTTCATCGACATAGCCGAAGGTGGCCTGCAATTTGTGCAGGGCCTCGAGCAACGCGCCAGGCTGATCCTTGAATTCTTGTACCGCTTGCGTGGCGCTTTCCAGGGAGAAGTCCTGAAAACGCACCGGATTTACCACTTGCATCATGGGAAAGGTGCCATCAATTTAGGGGCTGTGATCATGTGATTGTTATGGCCGAACCACTTGGTTCGTTCGATTCTAACATGCGATAAACAGCCGCGACAATGTAGTGCAAAACGTGGTGCAAAGCGTGGTGCAAAACGTGGCGTAAAACCGTGGCACAACGCTATACGACGTCATTGATCTGCAATCGCCGGATTGATCCACAGCGTCGAATACCAGTAATAGCGGCCATTGGGCCCAGGTGCTGTGCAGTTGTAGTGAAAGCGGCGGGTAGTGCTCTTGGTGGGAGAGCGCAGGCGGTAGCGTTGTGCGGCTTTGTCTTCTGCGATGATCTGCATTCTTTCGTTGTTGTGATAACAGGTCATGGCGTCGAAACGGTAATCGCCGTCGAAATCCAGCACCACTTCCGGCGCTTGCGCCGTGGTGATGGGCGTCGCGGCTTCCGACTTTACATTGAACGCTAAACTTTTGACCTTGTCGGAAAAGCTGCGCAGCGTGGCGTAAACCCCGGAGAAGGGGAAGCGCGGCAGGGCGCTGAAATCGGCGTTGGCGTTGATTGCGCCGGAATTCTGCGCGAAGGCGGTGTAGCCGAGCGCTGTCACGTGCTGCTGCAAGGCGGGGTCGTATTCGCCATAGGGGTAGGCGAAGAGGTGATGGCTTTGGCCGGTTTCCGCCGCGATGCGCGCCTCGGCGCCGGCGAGCTCAGCGTCGATCGCGTCCAGCCAGGCGGCGTCATCGGCATAGGCGCTGCGATCAAGCAGATAGCCATGGTGCTGGGTGTGGTTGGCCAGTGTCGCGCCATTTTGGCCCATTTCCCGCAATTGCTCCCAACTGGCGTAGAGCCCTGGTTTATCGCCGATGAGCGCGGTGGGCACGAAGATGGTGAACGGCCACTGGCGTTCCTTGAGCAGGGGATAGGCCGCCTCGTACACGGAGCGGTAGCCGTCATCGAAGGTGAGCACGGCGCTTTTATCCGGCAAGGCCGTGCCTTCGCGCAGCGCTTGCAACACGTCTTGCAGCGGCAGCACGCTGAAGCCGTTGTCACGCAGGTAATCCATGTGTGCGCGGAATTCCGCCGGCGTGACGCTGGTGCTGCGCGGCGTGGCGGTAGCGATGTGGTGGTATTGCAGAATCACCGCCTGCGGCGCCAGCGCCTCGGCGGCGAAGCTGGTGGACGCCTCGAAGAGCAGCAGGGGTAGCAAACGGCGCAGTAGCAGGGTCAGCATGGGATGGCTTGGGCTTTTTAGAGAGTGGCTTGGGCCTTTTGGAGAAAGGCGGGCGAAACATTATACTGGCGCGCTTACAAGAAGTACGCATGTGCCTCTTTATTGACGTGCTCCTTATTGACGCGCTCCTTAGTTACGGCCTCCTTATTTTTTACGAGCCCCGTTATTTACGAGCCCCCCGTTCACGACTCACGCAACGCCTCCATGACGCTCGCCACTGCCGCTGTTGGTTCCCAGAGTATCGAGGTTGATCCGCGCAAGAGCGGCTTCAACCTCAACCGTTTGCAGAAAACCCTGCGTGCGGATGTTGGCCGTGCCATCGCCGATTTCAACATGATCCAGGATGGCGATTTGGTGATGGTGTGCCTGTCGGGCGGCAAGGATTCCTACACGCTGCTCGATATTCTGCTCAATCTGCAAAAACACGCACCGATCCGTTTCGGCATCAAGGCGGTGAACCTGGATCAGAAACAACCGGGCTTTCCTGAACAGGTATTGCCGCGTTATCTGGCCTCGATCGGCGTTGATTATCATGTCATCGAACAAGACACCTACTCGGTGGTGGTAGACAAGACCGAGCCGGGTAAAACCTACTGCGCGCTCTGTTCGCGCTTACGGCGCGGCAACCTGTATTCCTATGCCGAAGCCATCGGTGCCACCAAAGTGGCGCTGGGGCATCATCGCAACGACATTATGGAAACCTTGTTCCTGAACATGTTCTTCGGCGGCAAGCTCAAAGCCATGCCGCCGAAACTGCTCAGCGACGATGGCAAGCACATCGTGATCCGGCCCTTGGCCTACTGCAAGGAGAAGGACATCGCCGCCTATGCGCGGCTGCGCGAGTTTCCGATCATTCCTTGTAATCTGTGCGGCAGCCAGGAAAACATGCAGCGCAAGGAAATCAAGAAAATGCTCAACGAGTGGGAGCGCCAGCACCCAGGGCGGCTCGATGTACTGTTCAAAAGTGTGATGAACGTGGCGCCCTCGCATCTTGCCGATACCAATTTGTTCGATTTCAAAACGCTGGAAGCGCGGCGCGGCGCTTTGCGCGGTGCGCGCATCGACCTGCGCAATCTGGAGTAGCGCCGCGTGCGCATTCCGCATCAGGCGCTCGATCCTGCCACCTTGCGTAATCTGGTCGAAGAATACGTAACGCGCGAAGGCACCGATTATGGCGAGCGTTGCTACTCGCTGGAGGCCAAGGTGACACAAGTGCTGCAACAATTGGAGCAGGGCCAGGTACTGCTGCTGTACGATCCTCACACCACCACTTGCCAGCTCGAAGTACGTGAACGGATTCCCCGCTATTTATTGGATGATGAAGACCCTCCGCCATGAGCGCTACTGAACCCCCTGACACGCCTGCTACCCCACATCGGCTCGACGCCAGCGGCCTCTATTGCCCGGAGCCGGTGATGCTGCTGCATAAAAAAATCCGCGAAATGGCCGTAGGGGACGAGCTGGAGGTGATCGCCACCGATCCCTCCACGCAGCGCGACATTCCCAAGTTCTGCACGTTTCTTGGTCATGCGCTTTTGGCGAGCAGCAGCGAGCAGCAAGTGTTTCGTTATCGCATCCGCAAGCAATCGTGACATGCACATTCTGGCCGACGAGAACATCGCGCAGGCTGCCGCTTATTTCGCGCCCTATGGCCGGCTTACATTGAGAGCGGGGCGGTACATCGACGCCAGCGCCTTGCACGATGTCGATGTGCTTTTGGTACGTTCGGTTACTGGTGTGGATGCGGCGTTGCTCGCGGATTCACCCTGCCGTTTCGTCGCCACTGCCACCAGCGGCATCGATCATGTCGATACCTCCTATCTCGCGGCGCGCGGCATCGGCTTTGCCGCCGCGCTCGGCTGCAATGCCGCAGGCGTGGTGGACTACGTGCTCAGCGCGCTTGCCGCTTTAAGTGTGGAACAGGGCCGCGATTGGCTGCACGGTGCCATCGGCATCGTCGGCTGCGGCGAAATCGGCGTGCGGCTAGCGCAGCGCTGTATCGCGCTCGGCATGACACCGAAAATTTACGATCCGTTTTTGAACGCTACGCATCCGCTCGGAGAGTACTTCGCCGCGCGTGACGAAGTATTGCGTCAAGCCCTCGTGACCTTGCACGTGCCGCTGACCAACACTGGCGCGCACCCGACCCAGGGCATGATCGATGCCAGCGTACTGGCGGCCATGCCCAGTGATGGCGTGCTGATCAATGCCGCGCGCGGTGAGGTGGTGGACGAAACGGCGCTGCTCGCACATTGCCGCCAACACCCTGGCTTTCAGGCCGTGCTCGATGCCTGGCAGGGAGAACCGCATATCGACGCCAAGCTCTTGCGCGCGGCGCGCTACGGTACACCGCATATCGCCGGTTACAGCCACGGCGGCAAGCTGCGCGGTACACAGATGATCCACGCGGCATTCTGCGCGTATTTCGCGCTGGACCCACGGCTGGCGTCAGTACTACTGCCGCTAGAACCTGCTCTGCTGCATCACGCGCCAGCCAGCACCGCGCTGGCGCGGCTGATTCTGCAAGCCTACGATTTACGTAGAGATGACGCCGCCTTGCGCCAGGCGCTGCAAGGCAGTGATCCAGCGGCGAATTTCGATGCGCTACGCCGCCAGTATCCGCTGCGCCGCGAGTTCAGTGAATTTTGTGTGCAAGCCACAGACCCCGCCTTGCAGAGCGCAGTAGCAGCGCTTGGGATGCAATTTACCTAGTGTTTGCCGGAGGATAATTCCCCTCCTGTGGAGGGGTGGACGCCGCAGGCGGACGGGGTGGTCGGGGGCTCCAACAGAAACACATAACGCTGGAGGAACCACCCCACCCTGACGGGCACCCCTCCACGGGAGGGGAATCCGCACGCGCGAAATGCAGGGCACCTCTCCACATTCAGTGAGTTTTGCGTACAAGCCGCAGAGCCAGCCTTGCGCAGCGCAGTAGCAGCGCTTGGGATGCAATTTATCTAGTGTTTGCCGGAGGATAATTCCCCTCCTGTGGAGGGGTGGACGCCGCAGGCGGACGGGGTGGTCGGGGGCTTCATCAAAAACACATAACGCGGAAAGAACCACCCCACCCTGACGGGCACCCCTCCACAGGAGGGGAATCCGCGCGGGGTGAGCTGTGTGTTGTTCAGGCGTTTGCGCGCTTATTGCTTATAGCTGGAAAGAAAATTCGCCAAGCGCGTCATCGCGTCTTCCAGTACATCGGTGCGCGGCAGAAACACGATGCGGAAGTGGTTTACATCCTTGATGTTGAAACCGCTGCCTTTCACCAACAGCACTTTTTCCTTGAGCAGAAAATCCAGCACGAACTGGTCGTCGCTGATGAGCGGGTAGCGTTTGGGATCGAGGCGCGGGAACAGATACAGTGCGCCTTTCGGCTTTACGCAACTTACACCGGGAATGGCGTTGAGCATCGACCAGGCGATGTCGCGCTGATCGCGCAAACGGCCACCTGGAACGATCAGTTCATTGATGCTTTGATAGCCGCCAAGTGCGGTTTGAATCGCCTGCTGTGCGGGGACATTGGCGCACAAACGCATGTTGGACAGAATGTCCAAGCCTTCGATGTAATCGCGCGCCGCCGCCTTGTCGCCGCTCAGCACCATCCAGCCAGCGCGGAAGCCCGCGAGGCGATAATTCTTGGAAAGGCCATTGAAGCTGATCGTGAACACATCGTCTGCAAGACGCGCCAGCGGGGTATGCACGGCGCCGTCATACAGAATCTTGTCGTAGATTTCGTCGGCGAACAGCATCAGGTGATGTTGCCGCGCCAGCGCCACGATCTCGCGCAGCACGGCCTCGCTGTACACGGCGCCGGTGGGGTTGTTGGGGTTGATGACCACGATGGCCTTGGTGCGCGGCGTGATTTTGGCTTGCATGTCGGCAAGGTCGGGATACCAGTCGGCGCCTTCGTCGCAAACATAGTGCACAGCCTTGCCGCCGCTGAGCGTCACCGCGGCGGTCCACAGCGGATAATCCGGCGCAGGCACCAGCACTTCGTCGCCGCTGTTGCACAGCGCCTGCATCGCCATCACGATCAGTTCGCTGACGCCGTTGCCCAGGTAAATGTCGTCGATGCCGACGCCTTTGACGCCCAGGCGCTGGGTTTCGTGCATCACCGCCTTGCGCGCGTTGAACAGCCCCTTGGAATCGGAATACCCTTGTGATTCGGGCAGTTTCAGGATGACATCGTGCAGAATTTCTTCCGGCGCGTCGAAATCGAACACGCCGGGGTTGCCGATGTTGAGCTTGAGAATCTTGTAGCCGTCTTCTTCGAGCCGCTTCGCCTGTTGCAGGGCGGGGCCGCGAATTTCGTAACAGACGTGCCGCAGTTTTTCGGATTGGGTGAACACGCTCATGGAGAAACTGTCCGCGCTATATCCGCGCTATAAGAGTGAAAAGGAAAAATGCAAAGGACGCAGCGAGCGGCGCTGTTGGGCTGCCAGCCTCGACGCGGCGCATTGTACCGGAAGGCAAAATCCGCCACTACACAAGTCAGGAGAGTACAGTGTGAACAAGGTCGAAAAAAGCGAGGCGCAATGGCAGGCGCTGCTCAGCCCCGAGGAATACCGCATTACGCGCCAAAGGGGCACCGAGCGCGCCTTCACTGGCGCCTATTGGCGCGTGAGCGGTGCGGCCGGTGAATACCGCTGCCGCTGTTGCGCTGCGCCTTTGTTCGCGGCTGTGGCCCAGTTCGATGCTGGCTGCGGCTGGCCCAGCTTCTACGCGCCTTTGGCTGAAGCGGGCATAGCAGAACAGGCGGATTTTTCGCATGGGATGCAGCGCATTGAAGTGACTTGCACGCGCTGCGCGGCGCACCTGGGCCACGTGTTCAACGACGGCCCCGCGCCCACCGGGCTACGTTATTGCATCAATTCGGCAGCGCTGCGTTTTGTGAAGGAAGGTGCTCAAAATTGATAACGCAGGCCGGCTTGCACTTTCAGGCGCTCATAGGCGAAGAGATCGAGATTGGCGTCGTTGTTGAGGTAGTTAAGCTCGGCAGTGAGGTCTAGCTGATCGCTGCTGCGCCACAGCCACCCCAGCGCCGTTGCCACCAGATCCGCCTTGCGCGTGATGCCGAAGAGCGGTGTGGGCGCCTGGTTCTGGCTGTGTTGCAATGACACGCGCAGATAAGGCGTATGGCTGGGGCGCCACTGGAATTGCTCGATCCAGGCGAGGCCATAGAAGGTTTGCGCGTTGTCGTTGCCTTGTGCATAGCGCGCCGTTTCCGTGCCGTAGAACAGGCTCACATTGTGATTGAAGCGGCCTTGGTGTTTGCCGAGCACGCCAGAGAGTAGCCATTGATTGACATCGCGCAGATTGGCATTGGCGACGGCAGTGGTGCCGTAGCGCACGCCGGTGTAGGCGAGGGTGAGCAGTGGCGTCCAGCCTTCGCCGTTGGCGCTGCGCTCGGCGGAAACGAGCAGAGAGGCGCTGTTTTGGAACGGGTTGCTCGCCAGATTCGCCTTTTGTACGCGGCCGCCGCCGGATAGGCGCAGATTGCCGTAAGTGCGCGTGTAACTGGCGTTGGCGGCGAACACGTCGAGATCGAAATCGTTGCTGGTGAGTTTGTCGTGGCGCTGGTAACTGGCGTTGAAGTTGAACGCCGCCAGTTTGTTCAGCGGCTTGAAGTAGGCCACTCCGCCCGTGAGATCGGCGAAGCTGTCCGCGATGGCTTGAGTGTTGGGTTGCAGCGTTACCTCGCCGAGCGGCGTGCCGATCGTGTCGAGTTGCGTGGCGCTATTGATGTTGCTGTCGTGGCCGAAGAGGGCGCTGACGAACCAGATGAGGCGGCTATGCGTGGCGTCTTCGCGGTCGGCGATGGCATCGAGAAAGGCGCGGATGTTGCGCTGCACGTTGGGTTCTGGCTGAGTGGCCCGCACTTCCTCGAACAATTCCCGCGCCGCCGCAAGGTTGCGCTGCGCGAACTGTGCCCGCGCCAAATCGAGTTTGAGGCTCGGTTCGCCGGGGTAGTCCTGTACCAAGCGTTCAAAAGCGAAGATCGCGGCGTTGGCGTGGCCGCTTTCGAGCGCGGCGCTGCCGTAAAGATAGTCGAACAGCGGCTCGCCTTCCCACTCTGCGAGCATGGTTTGCGCCAGCGCGTAGGCTTCGTCGAAACGGCTGTCGTCCACCAGCGCATCGAGCGGCAGCAAGGCGGCGGGCACTTCATCCTCGGCGGCGGCGGCTAGCGGCAACGATCTGAAGCACAAAACAATGGCTAATAAAATGCTATAGAGGCCAGTAAAACGTGGCAGTGCAGTAAAACCTGGGGTTTTCAAGGCGGAGTTCCCGTCGAAGAAATAGCCAGGATGATAAAACTAGCGAGGAGTATAAGTAAGTAGAACGATGGCTTAGGCGAGGGGGGAGGGAGGTGGGGGGAGGCAGGTGTGGGGGAGGTGGAGGAGCAGGTGTGAAAGCGCTGGTCTCCGTTAGCCCGGGGCCTTGATGGTAGCGCTGCGGCTCTGCATGAGTAGCTGTGGTTCTGCGGTTCTGCGCGGCGTGGTGCCGCTCATCGCCGCCCCGGGCTAACGAGTGGCGCCAAAGCTAGTGGAGATGGCAGGCGTGGAAAAGAGCGCAATAACCATGCCATTGACCCAATATTTCATCGCTCAGCAAACCCGGCGGCCACCGCTCGCCCGTGCGCCGCTTCGGTTGAATAAGCCACACCGCTATGGCAGAATTCGCCACTCAAATTTCAATGTGCCTATTATAACTTATTGATTTATAAAGAATTTTATAGGCATTTTTCGTAAACTTCAGCCCCTTTACCTGGAAGCTCTCATGCAAGTCTCCATCGAAACCCTGTCCTCCCTCGAGCGCAAGATGACCATCGCCATTCCTCCTGAACAGGTGGAAAGCCAGGTCGAAGCCCGTTTGCAGGAGGCCGCCAGAACGGTTGCCATCAAAGGCTTCCGCAAGGGCAAGGTGCCGCTGAAGGTCATCCGCGAGCGCTATGGCAAGGGCGTGCGCCAGGAAGTGCTGGGCGAAGTGATGAGCCAGAGCTATTACGACGCGCTGGGCCAGGAAAAGGTGCGTCCGGCTGGCCAGCCGCGCATCACGCCCAAATCCTGGGAAAGCGGCAAGGAACTCGAATTTGAAGCCTATTTCGAGGTGTACCCGGAAGTGAAATTAGGCGATTTCGCCGCCATCAGCGTAGAGCGCAAGGTGGCCGACATCGGCGAAAGCGACATCGACAACATGATCGAAACCCTGCGCAAGCAGCGCCAAACCTGGAAAGACAGCGCAGAGGCCGCCCGCGATGGCGATCAGGTGACGATCGACTTCACCGGCACGCTCGATGGCGCCGCGTTTGAAGGCGGCAGCGCCAAGGGTGTCAAACTGGTGCTGGGCTCCAAGCGCATGATCGACGGTTTTGAAGCGGGCCTGGTGGGCGCCAAGGCGAGTGAGGCACGCACGCTGGATCTGAGTTTCCCGGCCGACTACCACAAGGCCGATCTGGCAGGCAAAGCGGTGCAGTTCGCCGTTAGCGTCACCCAGGTGGAAGCGGTGGAATTGCCGGAGTTGAACGATACTTTCTTCAAATCCTTCGACATCAAGGAAGGCGGTCTCGACGCCTTCCGCCGCGAAGTGAAGAACAACATGGCGCGCGAACTCAAAAATGCCGTGCGCAACAATCTGCGCAATCAGGTGGTGGATGGCCTGGTGAAAACCCACAGCGTGGAACTGCCCAAGGCGCTGGTGGCGGGCGAGATTCACACGCTGCGCCAGCAGGCGGTGCAGCAGTACGGCAACCGCGGCGCCAGCATCGACGGCAACATGCTGCCGGATGAACTGTTCCGCGCCCAGGCCGAGCGCCGCGTGAGCTTGGGCCTCATCATGAGTGAAGTGATCCAGGCCAAGGCGCTCAAGGTCGATTCCGCCAAGGTGCGCACGCTGGTGGAAGAAATGGCCGAGAGCTATGAAAGACCGCAAGACGTGATCAACTGGTACTACAGCAACAAAGACCAACTGGCGCAGGTTGAAGCGATGGCGCTGGAAGAAGCGGTGATCGACCAGGTACTGGAAGCGGCGAGCATCACCGAAACGCCATGCAGCTATGAAGACGCATTGAAACCCAGCGCCGCGCCCCAACCTTCTGCGGGCTGATCTTTCGCCAAGGAATTTTCATGAGCCAGTTCAACATGAGCCCGTTCAACAATAGTCAGTTCAACAACAGCCCGTTCAACAACAGCAGTGACGTTTACGACCGCAAGCGCGTGGAAGAATATGCGGGGCTGGTCCCCATCGTGGTGGAGCAGACCGCGCGCGGCGAGCGCTCCTACGACATCTATTCGCGCCTGCTCAAGGAGCGCATCGTGTTCTTGACCGGGCCGGTGGAAGATTACATGGCCAACCTGGTGGTGGCGCAGTTACTGTTCCTCGAATCGGAAAACCCGGATAAGGACATTCACCTGTACATCAATTCGCCAGGCGGCGTCGTCACCGCCGGCATGTCGATCTATGACACGATGCAGTTCATCAAGCCGGATGTCAGCACCATGTGCGTCGGCCAGGCCGCCAGCATGGGCGCCTTGCTGCTCACCGCTGGCGCCAAAGGCAAGCGTTACGCGCTGCCCAACTCGCGCGTCATGATTCATCAGCCGAGCGGCGGTTTCCAAGGCCAGGCTTCCGACATTCACATCCATGCCAAGGAAATCCTGGCATTGAAAGACAAACTGAACCGGGTCATGGCCGATCACACCGGGCAGGCCTTGGATGTCATTGCCCGCGACACCGACCGCGACAACTTCATGAGCGCCAGTCAAGCCGTGGAGTATGGCCTGATCGACAAAGTGCTCGATCGCCGCATCATCCCGGCTTCCGGTAATTAGCCGCCGCCGACACGCAGCGTAACGTGCTCCGCCTCGGCAACCTCCGGGGCGGGGCTTGTAAATTGGCAGGAATGACTGCATCTTAGCCGCCAAGTTCGGCGAAGTAGTGAGGACCACATGGCTGGCGACAAATCCAAAGACGATCCCGGTAAACTGCTGTACTGCTCTTTCTGCGGCAAAAGCCAGCACGAAGTGCACAAGCTCATTGCTGGCCCTTCTGTTTTTGTCTGCGATGAATGCGTGGATCTGTGCAACGACATCATCCGCGAAGACGTACAAGACAAGAACGCCGACAGCGCGCGGCGCGAGCTGCCCACCCCCAGCGAAATCTGCGCCATTTTGGACCAATATGTCATTGGTCAGGAAAAGGCCAAGAAGATTCTGGCGGTGGCGGTGTACAACCATTACAAGCGCCTCAACTATCAGCGTAAAACCGATGAAGTGGAGCTTGGCAAGAGCAACATCCTCATCATCGGCCCTACCGGCACCGGCAAGACGCTGTTGGCGGAAACGCTGGCGCGCCTCTTGGATGTGCCGTTCACGATCGCCGATGCCACCACGCTGACCGAAGCCGGTTACGTGGGCGAGGATGTCGAAAACATCATCCAGAAACTGCTGCAAAAGTGCGAATACGATGTCGAAAAAGCCCAGGTGGGCATTGTCTATATCGACGAAATCGACAAAATTTCGCGCAAGTCCGATAACCCCTCGATCACACGCGACGTATCGGGCGAAGGCGTGCAACAGGCGCTGTTGAAGCTGATCGAAGGCACCACGGCATCGGTGCCGCCGCAAGGCGGGCGCAAGCATCCGCAGCAGGAATTCCTGCAAGTGGACACCTCCAACATCCTGTTCATCTGCGGCGGCGCCTTTGCCGGCCTCGATAGAATCATCCGCGACCGCTCCGACAAAAGCGGCATCGGTTTTTCCGCCGAAGTGCGCAGCCCCGTGGTAGCCGCCAAGGTGGGCGAAGCGCTGCGCGATGTCGAACCGGAAGATTTGGTCAAATACGGCCTCATCCCCGAATTCGTTGGCCGTCTGCCGATGATCGCCACGCTCAACGAATTGGACGAAGACGCACTGGTGCGCATCCTCAAGGAACCCAAGAACGCGCTCATCAAGCAATACGCCAAATTGTTCGACATGGAAGGCGTGGAAATCCAGTTCCGCAGCGACGCCCTGCGCGCTGTCGCCCGCAAGGCGAAGGAGCGCAAGACCGGCGCG
This sequence comes from Pseudomonadales bacterium, assembly GCA_031260485.1. Taxonomy (GTDB): domain Bacteria; phylum Pseudomonadota; class Gammaproteobacteria; order Pseudomonadales; family Pseudohongiellaceae; genus CAILUG01. Next base: position 12,059 of record JAIRJU010000121.1, read on the forward strand.
CGCGGCCTGCGCTCGATCATGGAATCGGTATTGCTCGACACCATGTACAAGATTCCCTCCGAGAAGCACGTCACCAAGGTCATCATTGATGAATCGGTGATCCTGGGCGAATCCGAACCGCTGCTGATGTACGAAAACAACGAAATCACCGGGCAGGCGCCACCCGTGCTTGCCGCCAAAGACGCGGCGGGCGCTTGATCATTTCCGCAGCACAGCATTTCCCTCTCTCTATTCCCTCTCTAAACCCTCTCCCGCGTATGGGGGGAGGATTTAGTCAGGGTGAGAGGGCATCGCAGCACCGATCTGCGGCGCCATTGCTGGGTTTACGCTGCGCTGCAACCCAGCCTACCACTGCCACTTTAGTAGCCGTCATCAGTAGCCACCATGGATAAACCCTTCACTCAGCTTCCCTTCCTGCCGCTGCGCGGCGTGGTGATTTACCCGCAGATCGTCCACCCGCTGTTCGTCGCGCGCGAAAAATCCATCAAGGCGCTCAGGGCGGCCATGGCGGCAGACAAAAAAGTCGTGCTGGCGGCGCAAAAACAGCATTCCGACGACGAACCCGGCCCCGCCGATGTCTTCAACATCGGCACCGTGGCCACGATTTTGCAACTGGTGCATGTCAACGACGGTACGGTGAAAGTGCTGGTGGAAGGCACCGAGCGCGTGCAGATCAGGCACTATGATTTCAGCGGTGATCACTGCACCGCGGACATCGTGTCCTTGGGCAGCCACAGCATGGACGACAAAGACACCGAAGCCCTGATGCGTTCCTTGCTGTCGCAATTTGATCAATACGTGCAGCTCAGCAAGAAGATCTCGCCGGAAGTGCTGACCTCCATCACCAGCATCGACGACCCGAGCCGCCTGGTGGATACCATCGCCACGCACATGACCTTTCAGTTGCAGGAAAAACAAAACCTGCTCGAACTCGCCAATCTCAAGCCGCGCATCGAGCACCTGATGGCGCTCATCGAAGCCGAAATCGACATCTTCCAGGTGGAAAAACGCATCCGTGGCCGTGTCAAGAAACAGATGGAAAAGAGCCAACGCGAGTACTACCTCAATGAACAGATGAAGGCCATCCAGAAGGAGATGGGGGAGCTTGAGGAAACCCCGAACGAGGCCGAGGCGCTCAAGAAAAAGATCGAAGAATCCGGGATGCCGCAGGCCGCGCGCAACAAGGCCAACGCGGAATTGAACAAGCTCAAGATGATGTCGCCGATGTCTTCGGAAGCCTCCGTGGTGCGCACCTATCTGGACTGGATGGTCAACGTGCCCTGGAAGAAGCGCAGCAAGATCCAGACCGACATCGGCAAGGCCGAAGCCGTGCTCGAAAGCGATCACTACGGCCTCAAGGACGTCAAGGAACGCATTCTCGAATACCTGGCGGTGCAGAAGCGGGTCAAGAAACTGAAAGGCCCCATTCTCTGCCTCGTCGGCCCGCCCGGCGTTGGCAAGACTTCGCTTGGCGAATCCATCGCCCGCGCCACCGGTCGCAAGTTCGTGCGCATGGCGCTTGGCGGCGTGCGCGACGAAGCCGAGATTCGCGGCCATCGCCGTACCTACATCGGCTCGCTGCCCGGCAAGGTGATTCAGCGCATGGCCAAGATCGGCGTGAAGAACCCGCTGATACTGCTCGATGAAGTGGACAAAATGGGCATGGACCACCGCGGCGATCCTGCCTCCGCGCTGCTCGAAGTGCTCGATCCCGAACAGAATCACAGCTTCAACGATCATTATCTGGACGTGGACTACGATCTGTCCGACGTGTTGTTCCTGTGCACCGCCAACTCCATGAACATTCCAGGCCCGCTGCTGGACCGCATGGAAGTGATCCGCTTGCCCGGCTACACCGAGGATGAAAAGCAGAACATCGCCGAGCGTTATCTCATTCCCAAACAGCGCGCCAACAACGGCCTGCGCGACGATGAAGTGGAATTCAGCAGCGACGCCATCAAGGCCCTGATCCGTCACTACACCAAAGAGGCCGGCGTGCGCGGCCTCGAACGCGCGATCGCCAAGATCTGCCGCAAGATCGTCAAGGCGCACAGCTTCGATAAAAGCAGTGAGAAAATTGTGGTGCTGCCCGCCGATCTCGAACGCTACGCGGGCGTGCAGAAATACGATTACGGCAAGGCGGAAGCGGAAGATGTCATCGGCCAGGTGAACGGCCTCGCCTGGACACAGGTGGGCGGCGAGTTGCTCACCATCGAGGCCGTCGCCATCGCAGGCAAAGGCAAAACCACCATGACCGGCTCGCTCGGCGGTGTCATGCAGGAATCCATTCAAGCCGCGCTGACCGTGGTGCGCAGCCGCGCCAGCAGCCTCGGCCTCGACGAAAACTTCCACGAACACAAGGATCTGCACATCCACGTGCCCGAAGGCGCCACGCCCAAGGATGGCCCCAGCGCGGGCATCGGCATGTGTACCGCGTTGGTCTCGGTGTTGACCGGCATCGCGGTGCGCAAAGACGTGGCCATGACTGGCGAAATCACGCTGCGCGGCCAGG
>JAIRJU010000182.1 GCA_031260485.1 Pseudomonadales bacterium
GATTACGCCGCGCGCCTGCAACCCTTGATTACTCCGCTCGCAGAAGATCTGTGCATCGTCATGCGCGTGTACTTTGAAAAACCGCGCACCACGGTGGGCTGGAAAGGCTTGATCAACGATCCGGGGCTGGACGACAGCTTCCGCATCAACGATGGCCTCAAGCTGGCGCGCAGCCTGTTGCTGCAACTGGCCGACCGCGGCGTGCCCGCGGGCACCGAATTTCTCGATCTGATCAGCCCGCAGTACATCGCCGATCTGGTGTCCTGGGGCGCCATCGGCGCACGCACCACCGAATCGCAATGCCACCGCGAGCTGGCCTCCGGCCTCTCCTGCCCTGTGGGTTTCAAGAACGGCACCGGCGGCAATTTGCAAATCGCCATCGACGCCGTTGGCTCGGCGATACGCTCGCATCATTTTCTGTCTGTCACCAAAGAAGGCCGCTCCGCCATCTTCCAAACCGCGGGCAACCCCGATTGCCATGTGATCCTGCGCGGCGGCGGCAAGCACACCAACTACGATCCCGAAAGCATCCGCGAAGCCAGCGAAAAACTGCTGGCCTCTGGCCTGCATCCGCAATTGATCGTGGATTGCAGCCACGCCAACTCCGGCAAAGACCACGAACGCCAAGCACTGGTCTGCCGCGACCTCGCCGGCCAGATCGCCAAAGGCAACCGCCACATCGCCGGATTGATGCTGGAAAGCCACCTGGTGGCCGGCGCACAGAAACAAACGCCCGGCAAACCGCTCGCCTACGGCCAAAGCATCACCGATGCCTGCATGGGTTGGGAGATCACGGCGAGTCTCTTGCAGGAATTGGCACAAGCCGTACGCACGCGGCGCCAAACTGGTACTGCCTGAATCAAGAACGAATGGTAAATAAACGGCTAGGTCTCTGCGGGCCTGGCTTGTTTATTATTCAGCAGGAGAGTGTGGCATTACTGTACTGCAAGCACGGCGATATGCCCAATGCCCGTGGTTGCGCGCGGACGAATCATGATTTCCACGTCATGATTGAGCGCAGTCAGAAATTCCAGCAGTTTTTCGACGGAAAACTGGTCAAGACGATAGTGCTTCAACGCTGATACCTTGGGCTGAGGAATACCCAGCATTTCGGCGGCTTCTCGCTGTTTGAGCTTGCGAGTTTTGAGTAATTCGTTAATAGCCATCGCCAGGCGAGTTTTGGTCTGGCGTTCCGCCGCATTAGGCAGGCCAAGATCTTCAAACACGTTGCTGCTGCCCAGAGTAATGCTGGTATCTTTGGAGCGGCTCATGGCTTACCTCTGTTGTTCTCGCCTCTGTTGTTCTCAAAATGCGCCTTGGCTGCCTTTAATCGCTCATGCACAAGGTCGATATCTTCCTTGGGTGTCTTGATGCCGGTCTTCGACTTCTTCTGAAAGGAATGCAGTACATAGACCACGCCAGCAAAACGTACTACGTAGACTGCGCGGAAAGTATCGCCGCGAAAGTCTTCCACAACTTCCAGCACGCCCACGCCTTCACCTTTCCAAGGTTTGGCTTTCGGGTGCTTGCCGCCTAACTGGGCCACACCCAGTGCGTAGCCCATGTCAGTTTGCACGCCTTCGGGGAAGCCCAGATAGTCTTTCTTGGACGAACCCACCCAATGCAGAGGCTTGTCACGCGGCACGATGTCGGGAATTTTTGCCATGCGAAAATATACCAAACTTGGAATAATCATGCCATTGGAAAACAGGGAATCGAGAGAAGAAAACCAGCATTACTCCCTGAAAAGCCTATTTAATTTCGCCCGTTCCAATTTTCCCTCCCGTCGCTTCAGAACATCAAACCAAGGCCGGATAATCCGTATACCCCTGTGCATCGCCGCTGTAAAAGGTCTGAAACTGCGGCTCATTCAACGCTGCGCCACGGCGAAAACGCTCTGGCAAATCGGGATTGGCAATCATCAACTGGCCAAAGGCCACCGCATCCGCCCAGCCCGCCGTCAAGGCCGCCTGCGCCGATTCTTGCGTGAATCGTTCATTGGCGATGTACACCCCGCCGAATGCCTGCTTCAACTGCGGCCCCAGACTATCCGGCCCCACATATTCACGCACACACAAGAACGCGATGTGGCGGCGCCCCAGCTCTCGCGCCACGTAGCCAAAAGTGGCGGCGCGATCCGAATCCGCCATCGCGTGCGCATCACCGCGCGGCGCCAAATGCACGCCCACGCGCCCCGCGCCCCACACCGCAATCGCCGCGTCCGTCACCTCCAGCAGCAAGCGCGCGCGATTGGCAATGGCGCCACCGTAATCATCGCTGCGCTGATTGCTGCCATCCTGCAAAAACTGATCGAGCAAATACCCATTGGCACCATGAATCTCCACCCCGTCAAAACCCGCGTCCAGCGCATTCTGTGCCCCTTGGCGGAATGCCGCCACGATGCCGGGGATTTCCTCCCGCGCCAAGGCGCGCGGCGTCACATACGGCGTTGGTGGCCGCACCAGACTCACCTGCCCCTCCAGCGCGATCGCGCTCGGCGCCACCGGCAACTGGCCGCCAAGAAAAAGCGGATGCGACACCCGCCCCACATGCCAAAGCTGCAACATGATGCGGCCACCCGCCTCATGCACCGCGCGCGTCACGTTCTTCCAACCCGCCACCTGCTCCTGCGACCAGATACCCGGCGTGGCGGCATAACCAATGCCCTGTGCGCTCACTACCGTGGCCTCGCTCAAAATCAGTCCGGCGCTGGCGCGCTGCTGGTAATACTGTGCCATCAGGGCATTGGGGAGGCGGCTAGTGCCCGCACGGGACCGGGTGAGCGGCGCCATGACGATGCGGTTGGGCAAGGCAAGATCGCCGGCGTTGAGAGGATCGAACAAGGTTGGCATGTAACACTCCTGAATAAGGTAGAAAACGCGAACGCAAAGGCGTGCACGGATGGCCACACGGCCACTCTGGCGCTGCTCTGCGCGCGAGATACAATGCGGGCACTTTGGTATTTTTCACCCCCAGGAGGCTGTACATGACCCTACCCCCTCGCCATCTGACCCTGCGCGCACTGGCCCTGCTGAGTATTCTGGGCGCTGCCGCCAGCCAAGCCGTCGAACTGCCCGCCGGTAAATGGGGCATGGATTCCGCAACGCTCACCCCAGAATCCGCCGACCCGATCAAGGGCTACAGCGAAGAATGCTTCGCTACGGATTTCGACCCTGCCGCCGCGCTGACCCAATCCGCATTGGGTGATCGCTGCCTCTTCACCCCCACCACGGACAGCGCCACCGAATTTGCCGCCGACCTTACCTGCGACATGGACGAGGCCGGCCTTGCCAACGGCACGCTGCACATCACGCTGAACGGCACAGAGGCCAGCGGCGCCCTGCAATTGACCCTCGACGCTGGGCATATGCTGCTGAACAATCAATGGACGGGAAAACGTCTGGGCGCCTGCGAATGAGCTACCGCTAGCTATTTACTACAGGCGATATTCATCAAAATCAAAAAGTTACGAGGAAAATCTCATGTTGCGTTCACTATTACTGCTGTTGGCGCTGTGCCTGTCCACCACCGCTCTGGCCCAGGGCCGCATCGATCACGTGGTGGTACACGCCACCTCGCTCGAGGGCAACCTGATTGGCGACAGCGCTGAGCGCGATGTCTTCATCTATTTGCCGCCCTCCTACGACAGCGCGGCGGGCAAGCGCTATCCGGTTATCTATCTGCTGCACGGTTATGGTCTGCGCGCCGAACGCTGGCTGAGCTTCGCCGAGGTGGAAGCCGGCGCCAATGCCGCCATCGCCGCGGGCGTGCAGGAAGCGATCATCGTCAACCCCGACGCCTACAACTTCTTCGATGGCAGCATGTACAGCAGTTCCCTGGCCACTGGCGATTGGGAAGGCTTCATCGCCGAAGAACTGGTGGCTTATGTGGACACCCACTACCGCACGCTGGCCACGCGCGAAAGCCGCGGCCTCGCCGGCCACTCGATGGGTGGTTATGGAACGCTGCGTTTAGGTATGAAATATCCCGAGGTGTTTGCCGCGCTCTATCCCATGTCGGCCTGTTGCCTGATGGACAGCGCAGAGCCCAGCCCTGGCTTTGCCACCTCCGCAGGCTACACCAGCAAAGAGCAAGTACAGGCGCTGCGCTACCCCGCCAAGGTGACACTCGCCCGCGCCGCGGCCTGGTCGCCCAACGCCGCGCGCGCGCCGTTCTACCTCGATCTGCCCGCCGACGCCACCCGCGCCAATCCCGACATTCAAGCCAAGTGGCACGCCAATTCCATTACCACGCTGCTCGACCAATACACCTACGCCCTGCGCCGCTACACCGCGATCCAACTCGACGTAGGCACCGAAGACAACCTGCTCGCCAGCAACCAGAACCTGCACGAAAAAATGCAGGCAGCCGGCATCGCGCACAGCTTTGAAACCTACTCAGGCGACCACAACAACCGCGTGGCCGAGCGGCTGCGCGAACACGTGCTGCCGTTTTTCAGCCAGCATCTGCAAGGGCAGCGCTGAGGGAGTTTGGACGCCCCCCAAAAGGATGCTTATAAGCAATTAAGTGAGAAAGTCAGATGCCGCAGCTTGCTACTCAAGACACCCCGCGCCGCTACCAATACCTTGGTACTGAAAAAGCCAGTGGTGCCACTTACACCCCTGACAATCTGGCTCGATTCGTGGCAGATAGGATTGTGGAGACGGCGATGCTTGAAGGCCGGGCGGAAATCACCATTCTTGACCCAGCCATTGGTGACGGCGCTCTGGTGCTGGCACTATTGGACACATTGAAGGGCAAACTTCAGGCCGCCGTGAGCATTCGCGGATTCGACACCGATGCGATGGCACTGGTTGAATCCGAGCGGCGCATTCGTGCAGCGTACCCAAAGATACAGCTTGAGCTAACGCACGGCAGCTTTCTGGATTTCGCGCTGCACGCCGGTAGCAATGCCGCATTGCCGCTGTTTTCTCAAGGCGAGAATCAAACTTTCGACATCATCATTGCTAACCCGCCTTACGTTCGTACTCAAATCATGGGGGCAGAACGCGCACAGCAACTTGCAAACACGTTTGAACTTGCCGGGCGCGTGGATTTATACCAAGCGTTTCTTTTGGGTATGGCGCAGGTTCTCGCGCCAGATGGTGCCGCTGGCATCATTGTCTCGAACCGTTTTATGACAACCAAAGGCGGTGGCGCACTGCGTTCAGCATTGCGACAACGCTTTACGCTCCGCCAAATTTGGGATCTTGGCGACACCAAACTTTTCAATGCCGCCGTCCTGCCTGCTGTACTCGTTGCCCGGGGAACAGCTGTTGATGCCGTAGAGGCTCCCCGTTTCACCTCCATCTACGAAGTTCAGGATAAAACCGAAGCGCGTGCGTCAGACCCATTACAGGCACTCGAACACACTAACATCGTGGCTGTTGAGGACGGTCGATGCTTTCGCGTTCGTCATGGTGTTCTGGATACGTCTGCTGATGATTGTGATGTTTGGCGCTTAGCATCCGCATCGGGTAATGAATGGCTGACAACGGTAAACCAGCACACTTGGAAGCGCTTTGGTGAAATCGGAAAAATTCGTGTTGGCGTCAAAACCTGCGCGGACAAAATATTTATTCGGCACGACTGGGACAGCGCCTTTGGCACACAGGCACCGGAGCTTTTGCGCCCACTGACGACACATCATGGCGCCGGAAAGTTCCGCGCCACGCTCCCGAAAAAAGCTCGCGCCATTCTCTATCCACATGAAGTTGTACAGGGAAATAGGCAAGCTATCCCGCTTGATGACCATCCCAAAAGCCGCGCTTACCTGGAATCACATCGCGCGACACTTGAAGGCCGCTCCTATGTCATTGAGGCTGGGCGCCACTGGTACGAACTATGGGTACCACAAGACCCACAAGCGTGGAGTGCGCCCAAATTGGTGTTCCGCGATATTTCCGAGCATCCGACATTCTGGATTGATCTTGAGGGTTCTGTCGTAAACGGAGACTGCTACTGGCTTACTGTAAGCTCTGCCGAAAACATGGACTTGCTCTGGCTGGCTTGCGCGGTAGCAAACTCGACATTTGCCGAGGCGTTTTACGATCATCGTTTCAATAACAAACTTTATGCCGGACGGCGGCGCTTCATCACGCAATATGTCGAGCAGTTCCCCTTGCCTAACCCTGCCTTGCCACTGTCGCAGGACGTCATCGCTCGCGCAAAGGCAATCTATAACGCCAATCACGCGCCGCAAACCCAAGAGATGGAACGCGAAATCAACGCGCTCGTGTGGCAGGCACTTGGCTTAGATGTCGAAGAAATCCGCAGGTAATGAAATCTGAAGTTTCTTGTTCAAAACCTTGCCTTGAAACTGGGGAAAGCGTGAGAAGAACGTCTCGCCTGTTGTCAGGACAAAATGCGTCAGTGTCACAACGCCATTGACAACCGAACCACAAAATATCCCATAACGTACATCGCAGTGCCGGATTTGCTGACCACTCACCATGGGAACATCCAGCGGCTCAACGCTCTCTGGCGTCACAAGGCCGAGATCGATTGTCGGAGAAGTTTGCAGCTTTACTTCGAGAAGCTGATGCCGAATATCCGGGAATTGACCCTCATCTTGATAAACGCGATAACCCAGCGTTTCACAAGCAAGCCGATGTAACGCCGCGCCACGATTGCGCTCCTGATCTGCTCCAGAATCCGCAAATTGTTGACCGACCAGTACCGATAAACGCTCAAACACCGTCTTGATTGGCAAAATTTGGCCTGCCGCAGGATCGAGTATCGGGGTTGCGATCCGCCCCAAATCGACATTCGGCACAACAAACGGCAAAAGCCGCTCGGTATCTTTCACGGCAACCAACTCTGCGGACTGAACACCGGGGATGCAGCACGCCTGATACTTGCTTGTCCACGTTTTTGTTGTATTCAATCGCACCAGTGTATTGCCTGTCACCACCTTGACCTGAGTAATCACATTTGTCGCTGACACGCGGATGATTGCATACCGCCGCGATGCCGCAAGTTCCTCATTCCAGACTTGCAGGTTGTTTGATTTCTGAATGTAGATATCGAACATCTGCCCCGGAAAGCGAGGCTGCGTTCTTTTGAACGACCTTGGAACTGGATAACCCAAGACCTCACATACCCGAATTTTGACCACCTTCGAGCGTGTTCGCAGGGGCAGCCCAACTACTGACATACCACGCAGGCCCTCATCAAGAAGCGCTTGCAAGTCGTTGGTGGGAATCCAGAAAACAGGATCGCCTATTACGATTGGATCATAGATGCTCAAACCTTTGGCACTAATTGCAACAACATAACGCTTTTGATCATTTGGTAAAATTTCTGCCATTCATTCCTCGGCGTTAAGAGATCAACAACGGAGACATTCAATGTTTTGGCCAACACTTCCAATGAACTCAGCGTGAAGTTGCGTTCTCCCCGCTCGACTGAGCCGACATACGTTCGGTGTAGCCCACAGCTATCGGCCAACCCCTCTTGGGAAAGGCTGCGCTCACACCGTAATCGCCGGATATTTTTGGCTAAGCGCTTGGCTGGGCGTCCTAATCTTTGTTGGCGGCATGTTCTATCAAGGGCCGGGTTATTTTCAGTAAAAAGATGACTTTCAATCTACAGGCTACCCATAGCAAAACTGACTGCCCAAACACCTAACTTTGCCTTCAACTCGAACTGCTGCTACGCAGCAGCCGGTTAACTTAGGCGGTGAACGGACAAGGAAGCAAAACTCACCGCACGTTCAATAATTCCACTTCAAAGATCAGCGTACTGTACGGCGCGATCGCACCGCCCGCACCGCTCGCGCCATAGGCCAATTGGTGTGGAATGTAGAGCTTGTAGCGCGCGCCTTCCTGCATCAATTGCAGCGCTTCGGTCCAGCCGCTGATAACGCCCGACACCGCGAATTCGATGGCTTCGCCGCGTTCGATGGAGCTGTCGAACACGGTGCCGTCCACCAGCGTGCCGTGATAATGCACACGCACGGTGTCGTTACCGGTGGGGCGGCGGCCACTGCCGGCTTGCAGCACTTCATATTGCAGGCCGCTGGCGGTGGTGGTTACTTCAGGGCGCGTGGCGTTGTGTTGCAGAAACTTTTCACCCGCCGCCGCCATGGCGTTGGCCTGCTGTTTCTGCATACGTTGCACTTGGCGGTTGATGTCATCGAGCGCGCTGCGCAGTTGGTTTTCGCTGTAGGGGCTGGGCTCTTGCCGCAGCACAGTGCCGAGCCCGTCGAGCAACGCTTCGAGGTGCAGGCCCGGAAACGGCTGCGAGGCGAGTTGTTCGCCGATCTGGCGGCCAACGGCATAGCTGGCGAGGGAGGCGGGTGAGGTATAGCGTTCGGACATGGGAGTTCCTGGATTGGTGAAGTGGCGAGCACATGTTACCGCCAGGCGGGGCGGTTTTTAACAGACTGTTTTTAACAGACTGTTTTTAATAGACAGTTTTTAACAGGCAGGCCCTCTCCCCCGCCCCCTCTCCCGCAAGCGGGCGAGGGGAGAAAAGTGTCAACGCTTGAGCCAAACCGCTCTAATGCTGCGCTTGCGCATACAGTACAATCGCGCGCTCGCCTTTAGACCAACGACCTTTATGATCCTGAGTTTTCTCGCCTCCCATGGCGGCTCCTCCGCCCGTTTCCTCATCAACGCCATGCGCAGTGGCGCCTTGGCCGCAGAGCCTGGCATTCTCATCACCAACAACCGCGATTCCGCCATTTTCCACTGGTGCCTGGAACAGGGCATCGCGGTGCGCCACATCAGCGCCAAAAGCCACCGTGGCGAAGACAACGCCGACGACGCCATCTGCACCGTGCTGCAAGCCGCCAACACCGATCTGGTGCTCTGCTCCGGCTACATGAAGCACATCGGCCCGCGCACCTTGCGCGCATTCAGTGGCCGCATCCTCAACATCCATCCCGCGCTGCTGCCGCGCCACGGCGG
>JAIRJU010000206.1 GCA_031260485.1 Pseudomonadales bacterium
CGAGCCACTGCTCGATCTCGCGCGCCGTGATCTTGCGCGTGCCGGGGAAGTGATCGAGCGCCGCGTCCATCACCGCCGCGACCTCGCGCTGCAGATCGTTGCGCAGCTTGGAGACGTAACGCACGGTAGCGCGCGCGATCTGCTGCTGATGCTTCCAATCCAGGCTCAGGTTGGTGCGCCATTCCGGCATCGGCGAACCGAAGGTGGAGGAGTTGTAGCTGCCGACGCCATCCACCACGTTGCCTTGTACGTCCATTTCATACTTCTGCGTCCAGGTGCCGAGCAAGCGCGCGATCCAGCGGCTGTTCAGCGCGTCGAAATCGTAGCTGATGTTGTAATCGATGCCAGACGTGTTCTGGAAGGCTTGGTTGATATAGCTGGTGGTAATCAACTGAATGTCGAAGCCCGACATGCAGTCCACCGGGCGCGGATTGCTCGCGGTGGCGGGTGGCTGCCAGCGGCCAGTCACTTCGCAGATTTCGTTCGGTGCGCCAGCGCGCAGTTGAATGTGCGGATCGGTGATGAAGCCGTCGGCGCGGTCGAGTTGCAAAATGGCCTGCGCGTTTTCCGCGGTGATCAGATTCTGGAAGCGCACGCTCCAGTAGTTCATATCAACCGTGAGAGCGTCGGTGACATCCCAGGTGAACCCCGCGGTCCAGTTCTTGGAGGTTTCCGGTTGCAGGTTCTTGTTGCCGACCACGAGGCCGCGGGCGTTGATGGTGTCGCCGCCGATCTGGTCGGTGGAAGAGCCGCCAGGGCCGCTGCCGTTGACCTGGATCGGGCCAGGCTGACGGAACGAAGTGCCGGCCGAGGCGCGCAAGAACAGCCCTTTTTGTGGCCGGTACAACACACCGATTTTCGGGTCAGTGGAACTGAAGGCGCCAGCGTCTTCATAACGCGCGGCCATCTGCACTTCCAGGGTGTCGGTCGGGAACATCACCAATTCAGCGAAAGCCGCATTGGTGTTGATCTGGCCGTCGAAATCGAGATAGGCGGAGGCGCCGTTGAAGGCCCAGTTACCGACGGAATTGCTCAAGGTATCCCAATCCTGCGCGAAAATTTGCTCGCGGCGGCTGAGGCCGAAGGCGACGCCCGTCGTGCCGCCTGCCATCTCCCACAGCTTGCCGTTGACGATGGCGTCGTAAGTGCGCAACTCGCCAGTGTCGTTGGTGGTGCGGCCATCGACCAGCCATTTGGTCAGTTCGGGATCGTTGTAATTGGCATCGCCGGGCTTGGCCAAAAAGCTGTTGGCGAAGGGATTCCAGAATTGGCAAGCGCCCACGCCGCGGTTGGCTGGCACGTTGGCGACGCAGCTAGGGCCGCCGTAGCCGTTCAGCGCGTTGGCCAGGCGCTGCACGATGGTGTCGGTGCTGGCGAACTTGGTGTTGTTGCGCGAATCGGAGAAAGCCAGCCTCCAGCCCCAATCAGGGTTACTGAACTGACCGTTCAAGCGCGCCGCGAAGCGGATGGTGTCTTGGCCTGTGGTCTGGTTGTTGGAGGGGCCACCTACCGGGCTCATCACGCGGCCACGAAAGGTGTAGCTGGCGATGGTCGGGTCGTTGGCCGGGTTGGGGAAATTCGGATTGGCGGCGATAGCGGCGAGTACGCCGGGGTTGTCGACGGGCACCGTTTGAAAAGTGGTGACGCCTGCGGGCACCACATAGCCGAATGGTACCGAATAACGGGTGCGGGCGAAGCCGAATTCAAGCTCGCCGGTGGTGGTGGCGTTGAAGTCGTGGGTCAACACCGAAAGCCCCACGATGCGCTGGGATTCTGGCTGCAAGGCGCGGTTCAGCGCGTTGAACATCAAGCATTGATTGCCCGCGGCATTGAGTTCGCCCGCGCCAAGGCCGCCGCCCAACTGCGCGCTGCCGCACAAGGGATCAGGCACGGTTTGCGTGCGCAGCGCACCGTTGGTGTTGCGGATGCCGAAGGTGGCGGGGTTGCCGAAGCCGGAGGTGAGGCCCAGGCGCAGACGCGCGTCGTCGTAGCGATCTTGCACCAGGAACGGTTCGGTGGAGGCGTAATCGAGGCCTGCGACCACGTGGGTATTGCCGCTGCCGCCGCCCATGATGAAGCTGAGGTTCAGGTCGGGCTTGCTGCCTGGGGAGTCCTGGATTTTCTGTAGCTCGGTGCGCATTTCCATGCCTTCAAAACGGTTGCGGGTAATGAAGTTGGCCACACCGGCCACGGCGTCGGAGCCGTACAGCGCGGAGGCGCCGTCGGTGACGATTTCCACGCGCTCGACCATGATCGAGGGCGTGAGGTTGTTGATGTCCACGTAGCCGAAGCCGCCGTCGGTGGTTTGGCGGTTGCCGTTGAGCAACACCAAGGTGGCGCTGGGGCCAAGGCCGCGCAGGTTGATGGTGGCGGTAGGCGTATTACCGGCGTTGACACCGCCTTGCTGCGTGTTGATGGTGGAGGTGGAGCCGATGCTCTGCGGCAGGTTTTTGAACACTTCCGCCATGGAGCCGCGCTGTTGCAGGCGCAAATCTTCGTTGTTGATGACGGTAACGGGCTGCGGACGATCCGCCGGACGCTGGATATAGGAGCCGGTAACGGTGACTTCTTCGATGGCCTCCGCGGCAAACGCGGCGCCAACATAAGCGGTACTGCATAGTGCAATTGCGATGGCAAGTTTGTTGCCATGAAACAGACGTGTCTGGTTCATATATTCCCCTTTTTGCGTGTGATGGATTGCATGTGATGAAAGATAAGGAGGCAATGGCTGCACTGCGCCTCCGGCTGCTTGGATCCTGTTATGACAGGGCGGTGGATGGGAGCCCTTCACGCACTGGACCTGCGGGCGGGCATATCCCTGTCAAATCAGGCGCGCGCACAATAGTGTCAACCCTGTTGCCAATGCAAGAACCACTGGTGAGGTTGCAGCGGGAAAGTACCGCGATCTGATCTAGCGCAGGTACCAGGTGGTTCGGTTCGCTGGCGAGGGCTCATGCTAAGATCGCGGCGCTTCCACCCTAAGCCTTCCCCGCACGCGAGGGAGGGAAAAAGGGAGAGGAAAAACACTCAATTTTGGAACCCTCAATAAAAATCAAGAGCCACCGCCTTATGAATCGTTTCGCTGTAATTTCCGCCGTTATCGCCTTGAATTTCGCCGCCGCGCCGCTCTATGCGCAAGATGCTGATCCTGTGCGCGGTGCGCAGGTTTTCCAGACCTTCTGCACGCGCTGCCACTTGCCGATCGAAATAACCGCGCGCCTGAACAACGATTGGAGCGGGCATAGCGGCGCAGAACTGTTGCAGCGCGTCAGCGCCACCATGCCAGGCGAAACGCCCGGCTCGCTCAGCACGCAGCAATACCGCGATGTGACCGCCTATGTGCTGACGCTCAATGGCATGATTGAAGCGGGTACGGTGCTGGCGGCGAATGCGTTCGATACCTTGACACTGCGCGCGAGCGCGGCGCGCAAACCCAGCGGCATCGAAGTGCCCTGGCTCACGCTCAATGGCGCGCTCGATGCCAATCGCTACGCGGCGCTGGATCAGATCGACGCCAGCAACGTGAGCAGGCTCGAAATCGCCTGGCGTTTTCCGCTGAGCCAATTCGGCCCCAGCCCGGAAGGGCAGAATGTCACCACGCCCTTGATGGCCGGTGGCCGCATGTTCGCCACCGCCGGCGTACAGCGCGACGTGATCGGCCTCGATCCCACCACCGGGCAATTGCTGTGGCTTTGGCGTGCGCAGGAAGGGGAGCGTTTCGACGTAGCGCCACGCAAAGGCTCGGGCAAGGGCCTGGCCTATTGGAGCGATGGCAAGGATGAAGTGATTTTCACCGTCACCCCTGGCTATTACCTGGTGGCGCTCAATGCGCGCACCGGGCTGCCGATGCCGCAATTCGGCGCCGCCGGTTGGGTGGATTTGCAGGACGGCCTGCGCCTTGGCCCAGGCCGCGACGATCTCGATATCGGCCTGTCGTTTCCGCCCTTGGTGGTGAATGACGTGGTGATCGTCGGCGCCTCGCACGCGCTCGCCACGCGGCCCAAGGCGGCATCCAATGTCAAGGGCGACATCCGTGCCTATGATGCGCACAGCGGCAAACTGTTATGGACCTTTCATACCATTCCCGACAAAAACGAATTCGGCGCCGAATCCTGGCTCGGCGATTCCGCGTCCTACACTGGCAACGCGGGCGTGTGGGCGCCGATGTCGGCCGATCCTGAACTCGGCCTGGTCTATCTGCCGATAGAAGAACCGACCGGCGATTATTACGGCGGCGATCGCCCCGGCAATGGCCTTTTCGGCGATTCGCTGGTGGCGCTCAATTACCGCACCGGTGAGCGGCGCTGGTATTTTCAGATCATCCATCACGACATCTGGGATTGGGACAACCCCGCAGCGCCGATTCTGGCCAACCTGCCCGATGGCCGCAAAGTGGTGGTGCAGTTAACCAAGCAAGCCATGGCCTACGTGTTTGATCGCGCTACCGGTGAGCCGCTGTGGCCGATTCTGGAAACGCCGGTGCCGCAGTCTGACGTGCCGGGCGAACACAGCGCACCCACACAGCCGATTCCCACCAAGCCTGCGCCTTATGATCGTCAGGGTTTCAGCGTGGCCGATCTCATCGACTACACGCCGGAACTGAACGCGAAGGCGCGTGAACTGGTCAAGCCGTTTCGCATGAGCGAATTGTTTACGCCGCCCTCGCTGGCGGAGGCGCCCGATGGCACCGAGGGCACGCTGCACTTGCCGCACGCCACCGGCGGCGCCAACTGGCAGGGCGGCGCGTTCGATCCCGACACCGGGCTGCTCTATGTGCCCTCGCGCACCGCGCTTACCGTGCTGGGGCTGGTGCCGGGCGGCACGGCGTCATCCGTGGCCTACATTCAAGGGCTGCGCGGCGGGCTCGATGTCGATGGATTGCCGATCATGACGCCACCCTATGGCCGCATCACCGCCATCGACCTCATGAGCGGCGAACACCGCTGGTGGATTCCCAATGCCGACACGCCCGCCAACATCCTCAACCATCCCGCGCTCAAGGGCGTCGATCTGCCGCCGCGCACCGGCAATCAGAACCAGAGCGGCCTCTTGCTCACCAAAACCTTGCTGTTCAGCGGCGAAGGCCCCGGCGGCAAGCCGCTCTTGCGCGCGCACGACAAGGCAACCGGCGACATCCTGGCCGAAATCGCCTTGCCCGGCAGCCAAACCGGCACGCCGATGACCTTCGTGTACGAAGGCCGCCAGTACATTGCCGTGACGACGAGCAACGGCAGGAATGGTGCGGAGTTGGTGGTGTTGCGTTTGCCGGGGAGGTAAGTGCCTTGGTCTCTCCCTCGTGAGGGAGGAAGACTTTGCTTATTACATTGAGCAAATGGATTTGCTCATTCGATCTGTTGGTTCAACCGATCTGCTGGCTCAACCAAAGAGAAAAATTCTGCCAGGGCAGGGCGGTGATGCCGTGTGGCAGTGGCTGCGCCTCTGGCACGCGGCATATCAATGCGCCGGGGCTGCATTGGCTGGCGCCAGCCAACGCGCGAAAGCGCCGCAGGCTTTCGCAATGTTGCATCTGCGGTGTCGTGGTCAGTTTGATTTCGATGGGAATCAGCGTGCCTTGGCCTTGCACGATCAAATCCACTTCCAGGCCGTCATGCGAACGCCAATACCATAGCGCGGGTTTGCGCCCGGTGTTGGTAAAGGCTTTCAGTGCCTCGATTACCATCAAGCCCTCAAACAAGGCGCCTCCCATCGCGCCGGACAATGCGGCGGAGGCGCTCGGTTGGCGGGTCAGAAAACACACGATCGCTGGATCCAGCACATACAATTTGGGCGCTTTGGTAATGCGTTTGCCCAGATTGTTGAAAAACGGTGGCAACAGATGCAGCAGCCAGGACGCCTCCAGCAAGCCTGCCCATGATTTGGCGGTTGGCAGCGTGACGCCTACTTCGCGTCCGAAAGCGGCGCTGTTGAATTCTTGCGCATGGCGGGCGCAGGCCAGCGCCACGAATTGCTCAAAGGCGTGCAGATCGCGGATATGCTGCAACTGCCGCACATCCCGTTCCAGATAGGTTTGCACATAGGCGCGCAGCCACAGCTCGCGTTTTTCCGGGTAGAGGGCGGGTTCGGGGTAGCAGCCGTTCCACAGGAGGCTTTCCAGCGTGGGCGTCGTTGAACTGGATAACTCGGCAATGCTGAAGGGCAACTGGTCGAGAATGGCGATGCGCCCCGCCAGCGATTCGGTGATATTGCGCATCAAATGAAACTGCTGCGAGCCGGTCAGCAGCCAGCGGCCATGGCGCTGGCGTTCGCGGTCGATGCGCAGCTTCAGCGAGGGCAGCAAGTCAGGCACGTACTGCACTTCGTCCAGGATGACTGGCTGCTGGGCAAAGCGATCCAAAAACCCTGCTGGATCGCTCAGCGCAAAGGCGCGCTCCACCGGATCGTCGAAGCTGACATACGCGAAACGTTCGCCAGCCTCGTGTTGCAGCAAGGTGGTCTTGCCCGCCTGGCGCGGCCCGGTGAGCAGTACGGCGGGGAACTGCCGTAGCGCTTGTCGCAAGAGGGGAGAGAGGGTGCGTGAGAGGTACATGCTGACAAATATAAAATTCTATTTTAGATTCGTCAAAGCCAGCCGCTCAGCGTCTCTCACAGGGCTCATTGCCGCCATGCGGCGTGAACTTGATGCCCGACAACCCAAACCAAGCAGTTCTGCCATGGCGAAAAACTTTCAAGTATCATCCGGCGCTCGTTACGCACCACCACCGTGAACTCAAGGGGGACTCTTGGCCACTCGCGCCGATTTCATCGCCAGACTGCAAGCGCTCGACGCTTGCGCCGTATCAGATGCGCTCGATAGCCTCAAGCTCAAGGGCGCGCATTCCGGCCTCGTGCGCCGCGCCACGCGCCAGCGCATCGCGGGCACCGTGCAAACCGTGAAGCTGCACGCCATGGAACCCGTGGGCGGTTCCAAACGTCACCTGGGCACCGCCGCCATCGAAGCCGCCGATGATCTCACCGTGATCGTGGTGGAGCAGCGCACCGGCATCGATTGCGCAGGTTGGGGCGGGGTGCTCGCCAATGCCGCCAAGGCGAAGGGTGTGCGCGGCGTCATCATGGAAGGCCCGGCGCGCGACATCGACGAATACGAAGACATCGGCTTCCCGGTCTTTTCCCGTTACACCACCCCGCACACCGCGCGAGGCCGCGTGTGGGAAGAAGCCTTCGGCATCCCGGTACAGGTGGGCGACGCCATGGTGCAGCCGGGCGATTACGTGATCGCCGACGGCAGCGGCGTGGTGTTCATCCCCGCCACCCGCATCGAAGAGGTTTTGCGCGGCGCTGAACGCATTGCCGAAAAAGAGCGCCTGATGACTCAAGACGTGCTCGCGGGCAAGCCGGTGTCGGTGGTGATGGGAACCAATTACGAAACGATGCTGGATAACAGCAAATAATAGTTGGAACAACAAACATATAGTTGAAACAACAAACAATAGTTGGAACAACAAACAATAGTTGGAACAAACAGTCAGGTAACAAGTGAACAGCATGAATGCAAAACCAGTAGACAAGAACGTAGAACGTATCAGCAAGCTCGACACCGCCACGCTCAGCGACGCGATGGACAAGCTGCGCATCGCCGGGCAGTGCCTGGGCATCAAGCCGCGCAACCACGACTTCCGCCTCGCAGGCCGCGCCTACACGATTCTTTATGGACCGCTCGATGCAGAAAAGCCCGGCACCGTCGGTGACTTCATCGATAAACTGGATGCAGGCACCGTGGTCGTAATCGACAATGGTGGTCGCGAAGACGCCACCGTTTGGGGCGACATCCTCACTTTCCTGGCGCACAAGAAGCAGCTTGCCGGTACCGTGATCGACGGCGCCTGCCGCGACGTGCATCTGTGCCTGAGCCTGGGCTACCCGATCTATTCGCGCAGCTATTCCATGCGCACCGGCAAAGACCGCGTACAAGTGGATGCTGAACAAGTGCCAGTGAATATTGGCGATGCGCGCGTGCAGCCGGGCGATCTGATCCGTGGCGACGCCGACGGTGTGGTGTGCATTCCGCGCTCGCGCGAAGACGAGGTGCTGGCGGTGGCTGAGCAGATTGAAGACGCTGAAGCCAAGATTCGCGCCATGCTGGAAGCGGGCAAGACCATCAGCGAAGCGCGTGCCGCGATGAAATACCACTCGCTGCAAACGCCCAGCAAGTAATCGGCAAGTAATCGGCAAGTAATTAGAAAGTAATCGAAAAGTAATTGGAATAACCAGAAAATAATCGGAGACAGTAACGTGATCATTGATTGTCATGCGCACATGTCCGCGCCCTCTCAGCTCGACGTGTACAAGTCGGGCCTCTTGTCGCATCGCGGCTCGCATGGTCGCGGCGCGGTGAAATATACCGACGAACAGTTGCTTGCCGCCTGGCACAAGAAGGAAATGGGCCCCTGTGGCCACATCGAGCACATGACGAACAACGGCATCGATATGCAGTTGATCTCGCCGCGCCCATTCAAGACCATGCATTCCGAAAAGCCGGGTTACCTGGTGGAGTGGTACATCCACGAATGCAACAAGATCATTGCCGATAGCGTGCGTCTGTTCCCTGGCAAGTTTTTCGGCATCGGCGGCATTCCGCAACAGTGCGGCGAGCCGGTGCAGGTCTGCTTCGAGGAAATGGAACATTGCGTAAAAAAACTGGGCTTCAAGGGCTTTCTCTTGAATCCCGATCCTTACGAAAACGATGGCCGCAAAGCCCCGCCCATGGGCGATCGCTATTGGTATCCGCTGTATGAGAAAGCCATCGAACTGAATGTGCCGCTGCACATCCACACCGCCGGTTCCCGCACACCGCAGCGCGAGCCGTATAGCCTCTATTTTGTCAATGAAGAAACCACGGCTGTCTATGGTTTCGTCAACTCCACCGTGTTCGAGGATCTGCCGGAACTGAAAATCGTGGTCTCGCACGGCGGCGGCGCCATGCCGTATCAGATTGGCCGCTTCAATGCCGGCTCCGTCAAGAGCGGCGCGCAGGCTGAATTCAGCAAGGGCCTCTTCATCGACCGGATGCGCAAGATGTACTTCGATACCGTGCTGTATTCAAAGGAGGCGCTGGAACTGCTCATCAAGGTGGTAGGCGCCGACCACATTCTCTATGGCTCGGAATGCCCTGGTGTCGGTTCGTCGCTCAATCATGAAACCGGCGAAACTTACGATAAAACCGTGCCGCTGATTGAGCAGATCGCGTGGCTCTCGGCTGAAGATAAGATCAAGATATTCGAAGGCAATGCCAAAAAGGTGTTCAATCTGGCACTCTGATGGCGGCTTTTCCCTCTCCCCAACCCTCTCCCGCGTGCGGGAGAGGGGGTAAGTAATAGGTAAGCATATGGCAAGGATAACGCTCGGCATGTGGAGCACGCACGGTCCCATCCTCAATACCACGCCCGAGGAATGGATGTTGCGCGTGCCCAACGATCACAAGATCAAGCATTGGTTCCGCAAC
>JAIRJU010000139.1 GCA_031260485.1 Pseudomonadales bacterium
GTGCAAGACCCGGCGGCGGGCACGGCGGGCTTTCTCGTTGCCGCCGACCGCTACATCAAGGATCACACCGACGAGCTTTATACGCTGCCGGAAGCCAAGGCATTTTTTCAGCGCCACCAAGCCTTTGTCGGCGCGGAACTGGTGCCCGACACGCATCGGCTATGTTTGATGAATCTGCTGCTGCATGGAATCGAAGGCAGGGTACGCAATGTCGATACGCTGTCACCGGATGGCGCGGCGCTGCCCAAGGCCCATCTGATTCTCACCAATCCGCCCTTCGGCACCAAGAAAGGCGGTGGCCGCCCTACCCGCTCAGATTTTTCGATTACGGCGGATACGTCGAACAAGCAGCTTGCCTTCGTCGAACATATCGTCCGCGCGCTGCAACCCGGCGGACGCGCTGCCGTGGTGGTGCCCGATAACGTACTGTTCGAAGACAACACCGGAAAGCGGTTGCGCACATGGTTGATGGAACTGTGCGACCTGCACACCATCCTGCGCCTGCCCACCGGCATTTTTTACGCGCAGGGCGTCAAGACCAATGTGCTGTTTTTCCAGCGCGGCAAGACGGACAAGGCCAACACCAAGACAGTGTGGGTCTATGACATGCGCGCGAACATGGACGCCTTCGGCAAGACGCGGCCGCTGACGGTGGAGGATTTCAAGGAGTTCGAGAAAGCCTACGGCGATGATCCCAATGGTGGCGCCAAGCGCAAGGACCAGGGCGAGGATGGGCGCTGGCGGAAGTTTGATCGCAAGGCTATCGCTGACCGGAATGACAACCTGGATATCGCGTGGCTGCGGGATACGGAGGCGGATACTGAGGAATCGCTGACTGAGCCGGAGGATATTGCGGCGGCGATTGTTGGGCATTTGAAGGCGGCGTTGGAGGAAATCGAGACGCTGGCGGAGGAGTTGGAGCCGGAAGACGGGAAATCCGCCGAAGTCGCGGGGACGGCGAAATGAACGACTTACCTAGTGGTTGGACCCCTGCTCGTTTGGGTGATATTGCACACGACATAGCCTACGACTTCACAACAGCATCTACCACGAGCGGCAACCAACCGAAACTACTGCGTATAACTGACATTCAAGAAGGAACCGTCAACTGGAACACCGTCCCACGCTGCACAGATGAGCCAGATGAACGTACATTGCTCAACAGCGGAGACATTGTAATTGCACGTACCGGCGCAACCACCGGCAAAAGCTATCTGATCGATACAGTCCCTGAGAAAGCCGTGTTTGCCTCATATTTAATCCGAGTTCGGCTGGGTGGACAATTCGAGCCTCGCTATGTATGGGCATTCATGCAGTCGAGCGATTATTGGTCACAGATATAGACCGTATCGAAAGGGACTGCGCAGCCCGGAGTTAACGCCTCAATCCTCTCGGAACTTCGCCTCCCTGTCCCGCCCCTCCCCGAACAACGTCGAATCGTGGCAAAGATCGACAGCCTCACCCACAAATCCAAACGCGCCCGCGACCACCTCGACCACATCCCCCGCCTCGTCGAGAAATACAAACAGGCCGTGCTGTCAGCAGCGTTTCGCGGGGATTTGACTCCGATCAAAAGAAACACCGTTTCCACAGAGAACGCATGGAAAGTAGCAGAGCTCAGCACGATTGCCGATATAGGAACGGGTGCCACCCCGAAACGAGGCACAGAAAAGTACTATCACGAAGGAACAATTCCGTGGGTTACAAGCGGTTGCGTAAATGATCCGATCGTCAATAACGCCGAGGAATACATCACTCCCACAGCCATTCAGGAGACAAACTGCGAAATATATCCCGTCGGTACATTACTGGTTGCCATGTATGGAGAGGGCAAAACACGAGGAAAAGTTTCTCGATTAGGGATCGCAGCGGCCACCAACCAAGCGTTAGCGGCAATCATGGTTCACCCGGGTGGGCCAGCCGAACCAAACTTCGTTCTTTGGTATCTGCGAAGTAAATATTTGGAACTCCGGGAGCAAGCTGCGGGCGGGGTTCAACCCAATCTAAACCTGGGAATCTTGAAACGCCAAGCACTACCCCTGCCACCCAAATCGGAACAAGAACAGATCGTCCGTCGCATCGAATCCGCCTTCACCTGGATCGACCGCCTCGCCGCTGACGCCACTAGCGCCCGCAAACTGATCGACCACCTCGATCAGTCCATCCTCGCCAAAGCCTTTCGAGGCGAACTCGTACCGCAAAACTCGTCCGACGAACCCGCCAGCTCCCTGTTGGAGCACATCCTAATTGAGCGCGCCACACACAAACCGGCGAAAAAAGCGCTGGCGCACGAACTCAAGGATGTCACATGATCTCGCTCAAGCACGTTAGGCAATAGTATTTGTCATATGCGCGTTATCGCGTCATGGATACCGCAAGAGCATGAATAACCGCCTTCCCATCTTCGTATGCTTGAACTGCTTCAGCGTAAGTGACAGTTGCAGGTACACTCCCTTCATGCGCGAATTTATTACGCCAAGTGATTAAATTTGAATATGAGTTCTTTAATTCTCGCCTGTGCGTCAAAAGGTATTCCCTTGCAACAGAGTCTAGGCGTTTATTGAAACGCTCAACATATACGTCACCAAAAGGCTTGCAATGGTCATCGCGAATATTTTTAAGGGCAACGCGACCATTAAGTCGGTCAAACTTACTTTCGGTGACCTTGCCGAGTACCTTGTGTTTGCGGCGACCGAATTCACAGAAAATTTCTTTGATAGCAAGCTCGAAAACAGTAACAGCAGCCACCGTGACAAATCCCGTGTATTTGACCCTCAGAAGAGGATCGGCAAGCGCGGGAACAACACCGTTCAGGTGGGCAATTACGTCGTCCGCGTGACGAAAATGATCGACGTAGGCCATGACTCAACCAAAAAGAACTTTTTTAGCCAGATGAAAACGGGATCGTAGAATTTTTGTGTCCGTAGTGGCCAGAATGGTCAAGTTGCGGAATTCATCATGCTCACGGAGCAGTTTGTATCGCTCCGCAAGCTCCTTTGGATTCAAATCGTTTGGACGTTCAATGAGGACGCACATCACAGCATCCAAGGCAGATGTATTGAGGGGGCCGCGGAGGTGGAACGGCTTCTCGCCTAGCGCAGAAATGACCAAATCAGTAACTTTTGGGAATATGGAAAAAAACAGATCTGTTTTCTTGCTTGCTCCTTCAACGTGCCGCTTCATCGCACCATTCAGAAATTCCTTCATAGGTTTTTCGTACTCGTCCACGGCACCGAAAAGTGCAAAAAGTCGTAAAAGAATTTCGACATCTTTTTGATGTTTATCGATCGGAGTTTTCCCAAGAATTTTTCGCCAGCTTGGGTTCTTGTTTGCCTCTTTAAGTTTCGTGCTAAGCGCACCACGAAAGACGCAGTTCCGAATTTCCTGCGGCTTCAGGGGCGTACCACCGGTATTTAGACGCTCAAATATGTGGTACGCGCTCGTACTTTCATCTTTGGGTTTTAGTTGTCGTATGTTGACTGCACGAAGGACGGATTGCTTCAGTTTTCTTTGATCTACCTCATCGAGGTCTATGAACCTCTTATTATAGTATGGGCTTCGTTCGTCTAGTCCAGACAGACGAAATATTTGCCTCTTACCTTGAATACTTTCGCTTCCGAAATAGCCCTCAAGAAAATAGACAACGCTTAAAATTCTCTGCTGCCCGTCAATAACGAGGTTCTTATTGTTCTCGTCGATGTAGAAGAAGACTGAAGGTACGGGCAACCCACATAAAAATGAATCAATAAGCAAAGAAGACTGCTTAATCTTCCATACGAACTCACGCTGGAAGTTCGGAATTTCAATATCACCGTCCTTCCACATCTGAGCAATTCCAGCAAGCGTGAAGTCAGACGGGTAGGAAGCAATGTCATATACGACTGTAGCTTCTTCTTCGTCCACATTGTCCTCAACCTCTAGATCATCAAATTCGGTAGCCATAGTGTTTTCTCCAAAACTTCCGACCCAATTGTATAAAGTGCGGGAAATCAACTGCAACTTCGGCTACGGCAGACGTTTCCCAAATACTCGTCACCGTCAGCGACAATTTCCCTGTAATGTAATGTCACGCCGCTCACGAACTATGCCGCCCGACGCCTTACAACCCACCTTCGCATGACATCATTGACCCGCGTTTGCCATCCCGTGCCAGTAGCCTTCAGCGCCGCCAGCACGTCCGGATCAAAGCGAATGGTGGTTTGTACCTTGACCGGCTTTTTCCCAGGGCCGCGCACACCGGCACCCCGGTTCATCGCAATCAAAGCAGCGTACAGATCGGGCGACAGCACCTCTTTTGCGGGGCGCGCCTTGCGGAAATCCTCGGCTGTCCACTCCGGGTTGTCGCCGTCGATCAATTCAGGATTGGGTTTCTTGCTCATAGTGCCTGACCTCTCGTTTGTTCGCTTTGCGGAAACTGATGGCCCGGCGCAAATCTTCCTTGATCGTGGCAGTCTCGAAATCAAACTCCACCACCCGCTCGAACGATAACCCGCGCTTTGCTATTTTCGATTGGCGATAGGCTAAGCGCACGATCATGCGCAGTGATCGCAACCAAATTACGCGGCGCGCTCAGCCTCCCACCCCTTTACCGCCAGCGCGATGTAACGAGGCACGGGCCGCGCGCCAGTGCCGTAGGCGCTCATCGTGCGCGGCGTCATGCCCAGCGCTTCGGCGGCCTGCGCCAACGTCAGCCCGTTGCGTGCGCGCCATTGCGCAAAGATGCGGGTGTTCTCATCCGGTGCATTCTGCGCCTGCGCATCCAGCCACAGCGTATCGGCACCGATCTGGATGTCATGTTCCGGCCACTCCACCGTCCAGCCGCAATCCTCGCCGATGCAAGCCTTGGCGAACTTCGCCTCATCGCGCAGCGGCACCAGCCCGCGTTTGCTGAACACCGTTTCGCGTTTGTCTACCGTCAGAATGCTGCCGTCGATGAAGGTCAGGCGCAGCCGGTATCCGGGCAGGGCTTTCACGGCCTTCAACCGTGGGCGACTCATCTTGGTCAGTCGTGCCATTTTTTCCACTCCTCAATCAATTCAGACTGATGCAGGGCAACCCACTCAAGAACCTCGCTCAACAGGGTCTTGGGCGCATCGCCAGTCACGGCGAGAGTTTCCAGCGAGATAACGACATCAACATCAGCGCCCGCCAAGTGGACGTGCATCGGAGGATGGTCATCTTCCCGAACTTCCAGCCGGTACTTGTTGCGGAAGCGGTGCCTTGTCGTCATGGGCACATGATGTGGAAATATTTTCTACATATCAAGAGGTGTGCGATAGGCCGACCCCAACGCGCTGTCCTGGCGATATTCGTCGCACGATGGATCTTCCTGCACAAGGAGGAACCGATCTGGATTGACGCGGCATGATTTGGCATATACATTTAAGCATATACATTAGAGAGCGATGCCATGCTGCCCCGATCGACCCCACCCAGACCCAAGGAAGCGAAGCTGTTTCGCAACAACCGCAGTCAGGCGGTGCGGATTCCTGTGGAGTTCGAGTTACCGGGGGATCGGGTACTGATCCACCGCGAAGGCGGCAAACTCATCATCGAGCCGGTGACCCGACCAACGAACATCGTCGAACTGCTGGCCGAATGGAGGAAGGAAGCACCGCTTGGGCCAGAAGACCGGTTTCCAGCGATCAAGGACGTGCGCGCCCGGCCGGAGAAGATATTTTGAGCGGTTACCTGCTGGATACGAACATCCTCAGTGACGTGATCCGTAGACCGGATGGGCTTGCCGCACGTCGCATCGAGCAGGTCGGGCCGAAGGGGATCTTCACCAGCATTATCGTGGCGGCTGAACTGCGCTATGGCTGCGCAAAGAAGGGTTCACCCAAGCTGCTTGCCAAGGTGGAGGGCATTCTTGCAACGATTCCGGTACTGCCGCTGGATATTCCCTCTGACACGGAATATGGCGGTATCCGTGCTGAACTGGAAGATGCTGGTCAGCCTATCGGCATGAACGATTTGCTGATCGCCGCGCACGCCTGTGCACTTGGTCTCACGCTGGTGACGGACAACACGCGAGAGTTCAGCCGTATCCGTGGTCTCAAGATAGAGAACTGGCTGGAAAGATAGCCGCCCAAGCCGCGCCGTTATTGGCTTGCACCGCCGCCTGGATATACAATTTAAAAAGTATATCCAAAGCAGAGAAACACCATGCAAGTCGCCAAATGGGGCAACAGTCTGGCTATTCGCCTTCCCGCCGCGCTGGTGGAAGCGCTGGAATTGCGTGAAGGCGATGACATCGAGATCATCGCCGATGATGCCCGCACATTCGGGGTGCGCAAAAAGCCCGGAGCCGCTGCGCTGCTGAAGCGCCTGCGCGCCTTCCGCGGCAAGCTGCCGCCGGATTTCAAATTCAGCCGGGATGAGGCCAATGCCCGCGACTAAACCTGCGGGTTTTCTGGACAGCAATGTGGTGCTTTATCTGCTGTCCGCCGATGCGCGAAAGGCCGATTGCGCGGAACGGCTGCTGAAAACCAAACCCGTCATCAGCGTTCAGGTGTTGAACGAGGCAACGCAGGTTTGCCGCAAAAAGCTCGGCATGGACTGGAAAGAAGTCACCGAATTTCTGGGGTTGATACGCAACTTCTGCAAGGTTGTGCCGTTGACGGAGGCGACCCACGATCAGGGCCGTGCGATTGCGCAGCGCTATCAGATGGCTTTCTACGATGCCTGTATTGCCGCGACAGCGATGATGGCGGGCTGTCGAATCCTTTACTCCGAAGACATGAGCGATGGTCAGATTCTTGAAGGACGTCTGACGATAAGGAATCCATTCAAATGACCTCCCCCAAAAACCACCCATGAAAAACCTCATCCCCTTGTTCGCGCTCTGCCTGAGCCTTGCCGCCTGCACACCAAGCGCAACCTCGCGTGCCGAGGCCACGCGCGCTGCGGCTGAGCGCGGCGATGCCGTGGCACAAAACGATCTGGGTCGGATGTATACCGAAGGGGAAGGCGTCACACAGGATGATGCACAGGCTGTTGCCTGGTTTCGCAGGGCAGCGCGGCAGGGCAATGCCGAGGCGCAGAACAATCTGGGCATCATGTACTCATCAGGCCGAGGTGTTGGTCAGGATGATGAGCATTATTTTTTCGGTGAGTCGGCTCGACAATCCGGCAATACCAATGCCTTCAATAATATCGGCATCGGACATTCCGATGAGGCGGCTTACTGGTTTGGCAAGGCGGCTGAACAAGGCCATGTCGATGCGCAGCGCAATCTTGCGACGATGTATCAATCAGGCGGCGACGTCGATCAGGATTTGGCGCAGGCGGCACTTTGGTATCGCAAGGCGGCCGAACAAGGCGATATCTTTTCTCAAACCCAACTGGGCGTGCTGTATCAAAGCGGTCTTGGTGTTACCAAAGACCGGGCCCAGGCCGC
The DNA here is from genome assembly GCA_031260485.1 of Pseudomonadales bacterium. Taxonomy (GTDB): domain Bacteria; phylum Pseudomonadota; class Gammaproteobacteria; order Pseudomonadales; family Pseudohongiellaceae; genus CAILUG01. Next base: position 7,400 of record JAIRJU010000139.1, read on the forward strand.
AGACTGGTATCGCAAGGCGGCCACGCAGGGCGACACCGATGCGCAGGGCTTTCTTGAAATGCTGTGCCAGAATGAAAATTATCCCGCGTGTGGGGCAGCGCCCTAGCAATCTGTCGGACTAGAATCGATCCAAACGCTGCAAGCCCCGACACCTATCCTCTCCATGCCCTCATCCCGTTTCGCCCTCTTCGACCTCGACGGCACGCTGACCCGCCGCGACAGCTTCACCGCGTGGACGCTGGGGCTGCTGCGCTGGCAGCCGCTGCGTGTACTGCGTGTGCCGCTGCTGCTCGGGGCGGTGCTGCGCTATGCGCGGCAGCGTGATCGAGGCGCGTTGAAAGGCGCGGTGCTGCGTTGGTTATTCGGTGGTCTGCCGCGCAAGCTCATCGACGATTGGTCACAGCAGTTCGCGCGTGAGCTGGTGGCGCGGGGCATGTTTGCCGATGGTCTCACCGCGCTGCGGGCGCATCTGCTGGCGGACGAGGAAGTGGTGCTGCTCTCGGCCAGCCCCGATGTCTATGTGCCGTTCATCGGCGAGGCGCTGGGCGTGAAGCGCGTGATCTGCACGCAGGTGCGCTGGAATGGCGAGCATCTGGATGGTCGCCTGGCCAGCCCTAATCGGCGCGGCGCGGAGAAGGCGCGCGTACTGACAGCGCTGCGCGCCGAGCGATCGGGGCAGAGCGTCATCGGCTATGGAAACAGCCCGGCTGACCTCGATCACCTGCGGCTGTGCGAGGAGGCGGTGTATGTCAACGCCCCGCCCGCACTGGCGCACCAGTTGAAACAGGATGTGCCGCAGATGCGGCATGTCCGATGGAAGTGAACGCGCCAATAAACGCGCTAAACTGCGAACAGCACCCGCCCTGGAGCCCACCATGAACCGCAGCCCTCGCATCCTGCCCTCCGAGATCACGGCCGAGTCGATCTACCTGAATCGCCGTCGGGTACTCACCGCCGCACTGGCCGGCGCGGCCGTGAGCGCGTTCCCCAAGGCCGAAGCGGCTGCCCCGCCGCCAGACTCGCGCTTCAATGCGCCGCGCAACGCGCCGCTGTCGATCACCGACCCGCCCAATTCCTGGGAAGACGTCACCACCTACAACAACTTCTATGAGTTCGGCACCGACAAATCCGACCCGGCCATCAATGCCAAGAACTTCAAA
>JAIRJU010000134.1 GCA_031260485.1 Pseudomonadales bacterium
GCCACACAAACCAAGCTCATATTTTCCATAAGCTGCGAGTTTTATAGCACACACAACGGGTGAGAGGAGGGTTTTTATGTCGTTTATAGAGCAGCTTAAAAAAAATTTCATGTCATTAACTAGCTGGATAATTATAGTGCCATCCAGTTTGCTTATAGGATTGACAGGAGAAAAATTAGGACTAGGATTTCCAGAGGTTATAATTTTTGCAGTAGCGGTTGGATTGGTCGTTGGCGGCGTAATATGCGCAATTGGTGTTGCTGTATATTTCAGAAATAAAAGAAAGTCGAATTATAGGAAAAGCAATTAAGGGTTGATATTTATGAAGTGCGCAGGTTGAGCGTAGCGAAGCTCAACATTGGAGGGTGCATCATGAGAACATCTGACACGATAGACCTAAAAATGTGAGATCACAAAGCATGGCTAACCTCAGAAAAGCTGTGTTCTTCTCTGTAGTTCAGGAGTGGCAAATATTAGGTATTAGGCTGATTTTTTATATTAGATACAGTCCATGTGAGGCTAAGTATGACAAAAACCATTACTAGCGAGGAAAGGTTAATCTCTAAAATTCCTTTTGCCACACTTGGGTTGGTAGCTCTACTTTCCTTGATATTTTTCACCGAAATATCTAAGGGCGCGGTACCTGAAGTTACGTTTCTTTTAAATTTTGGCTCCATTACGTCCGCGCTCATCGGCGCGGGAGAATGGCAGCGCCTGTTTCTCGGTACCTGGCTGCATCTCAGCGTTGATCACTATTTAGGCAATATTGCCGCATTGCTCGTTTTTGGCAGCATCATTGAAAAATTCATAGGCTGGAAACGGCTTTTGACTATATACCTGATGAGTGGAATAGGTGGGGCGCTGGCATCGTATTGGGGGGAGCCGGGAGTTATCGCGGTTGGCGCTTCCGGTGCGATTTATGGTGTGATTGGCGCCGGTTTATGGCTTCAGTTTTTTCTTCACCACAAGGTGTTTATAAAATATGGGGTGGTTTATGTGCTGGTTGTCAGTATCGCCCTCCCTATGATAGTGCCCCAGATAGACTGGAAGGCTCATGTGGGTGGTTTTGTGACGGGAGTTTTGGCGGCATGGCTATTGTGCCGCAGCTTGCAAGACAAGGAACATCAATCCGCGTTGACTAAAGCATTGGCGTGCCTTGTTGTGTTGTATTTGGTTGCTTTTGTAAGTTTTTATGTTCTAGTTTCAACGGGAAAGGCGCAAAAAAATCTTTTAACCCTTCTGGAAGATGGCAAACTAAAGCCTGATACGATCAATACATTTTCATGGTTTATTGCTGTTGATAACAATAGCACCTTGGTTGACCTCAACAAAGCCGTGAGCGCGATGCGGCCAATAGTTGATGCGCCTCAAAGAGATGCCCCTACATACAACAGCACTACGCAGGCAGCTTACGTCGATACCTATGCCGTATTACTGCATAGACTGGGTAAACTCGCCGATGCAGTTATTTACATGAGAAAAGCGTTGTTGTTGGTAAATAAGGGATTGTATCGAGGCAGATTTGCCGAGTTTATGCAGGAGTATTATGAGAAGCATGGTATTCTAACCAATGGTAATGTAACAAATGAGAGTGTCACGCTTGAAACTGCACTGCTAGAAAACGGCAAAACCAAGGTAGAAATAAAGAGAAATGAAGCTGATGGCAATCTTGCAGTAGTTTTAATGGTTTATCGCGAAACCGAAATTGTCGGTTACTACGTTTGCCAGTTCTTACATGAGGACGCCTTTCCGGCATTTTATGATAAAGAAGATTTTGGAATAAGCGCTGCTGAATTGAGTTACAAGCTGACGCTGATTGACTCGTTAAATTACCTGGCGGGTGATAATGACCTTTGTAGAAAAGTCGCCAAATGATTATGCCGTAACAACTATCATAAAAAGGATGAATACTCGTGAATAAAATGCCTACTTAACGCTCAGCTTTGAAGGGCGGCGGGATAAATTCCGTCTACCAAAAATAACAGCCATAGTGACATCACCAAAAGGAACTGCTCCCATGAAAACCCGCACGCTCATATCGCGCACGCTTACTGTATTCTTTGCCGCCGCGCTGCCGTTGGCCGCCTTGGCGCAAACGCCGTCCCCTGCACCGCAGCCACCAACGCCACTGCTGTGGAAAATATCCGATGCCGATAATGCGGTTTATCTGCTCGGCTCGTTTCACCTGTTGAAGCCGAACGATTACCCGCCCTCGAAAGACGTTGAGGATGCCTTTGCCGATGCCGAATCCCTGATGTTTGAAGTCAGCCCCGAGGAAATGACGGCGCCTGATCTTGCCGCCAGAGCGCAGCAAGCTGCCATGATTGCCGAGGGTAAAACCTTGGCGGATGTATTGCCGCAAGCAACGCTGACAAAGTTGCAGCAAATCATGCAAATCAGTGGCACCCCGATGGAGCAAGTCGAGCATCTTGACCCTTGGGCCTTGGAGGCGGGCATGGTAACTGGCATGGCGCAAGCAACGGGTTTCCGCCAGGAGTTGGGCTTGGATGCTTATTTCATGCAGCGCGCACAGAGAGCAGGCAAGCCAGCCACGGGTTTGGAAACTCTGGATGTGCAATTGGCGACTTTGGATGGAACGCCCTATCCAGAACAAGCCTACAGCCTGGGCAAGATCCTGGATAACCCTCAGCAAGCAATATTGGATCTAAATGATCTTCATACCGCTTGGCGGACCGGCGACGTTGCCAAAATGGACAGCGAAATGCGTGCGGACATGGCCGAGAAAACGCCGGAAAGCTACCGCCTGATGAATATCGTGCGCAATGATGCTTGGCTGCCCCAAATCATGCAGCGGTTGGATGAAGCAAAATCTGGCAACACGCTGATCGTGGTTGGTGCCTTGCACTTGCTTGGTAGTGATGGCTTGGTCGAAAAGCTACGCGCCAAAGGTTACAAGGTTGAACGCATTTGCTCGGCCTGCACAGCGCAGTGATGCTTAGGGCTGGATTAGCGTAGCGTAACTCGCGTTTCGCAGGTTGAAGCCGAGTTTACGCTGCGTCTTCAATTTTTTCTGCAAATATTCCAGCGATTTTGGAAAGAAAAATGTCTCTAATGAAACTTAGAATACTGGGTGCAGCCCTTGGCTTGATGGTGGCCAAAGCACATAACCAAAAATCAACGCCAACAGCCAAAATAGCAGCGCTTCCATGAAAAAATACAGCGCTGTCCATCTTGCGCCTTGTGGTAGCGCTTGGCGCCCAAGCCGCTTTTTTTGGTTCAACAGCCATAACACTTGATTGGCAATGAAGGTTTGCAACAGCGGCAGGCTGAAATATGCCGTGAGATGAATGAGCGCTGCTAGGGAACTGAAGGCTAGCATTATGCGCAGGAACTCAAGCAGCGTATCTTGCTTGTGTGCTTGAACCTGGGTTTTATCCGTGATGGATAGCGCATTGATCCGTTGGATTTGAAAATAAGCGGAGCGGGAGCCCAGGAGGCAAACAGCAATGAACTGGATAAGCGCAATGTCCATTTCTGGTTATCTCGCAAGGAGCTCTTTGTCTATCTCTTCGTATTTATCTCTGCGTCTATGAGGCGCAGCATAGCTTCCAGCGTGGGGTTTACCAATAATTCTTGAATCGAAAACTCCACGGCGAATTCATGGCAAATCCTGGCATGGAGGCTGAGCAATAACATGGAACTGCCGCCAAGCTCGAAGAAGCTGCTGCTTGTTGTAAGCTCTTCGCTGGGCACGTCCAGAATTTCAGACCAAATTAGCTTCAGTGTTTCCACGGCATCCTCCGGGTGGATGGTAGGCGAGAGTGTTCATTGTAATAGCGGGCGCCTCTCTCCAATATTCTCCTACAAGTGGAGCAGGTGCAAACGGGGTCAAGGCGGATAGGGTTAGAACGTTTTTGATCAAATCGCTGACATTATTTCTCCCCTCGCCCGCTTGCGGGAGAGTTCCATGCAGCGCGCGCTGCCGACTTGCCCCGGAACGCAGGTTCCTGGGGAGGACAATTCCCCTCCTGTGGAGGGGTGGACGCCGTAGGCGGACGGGGTGGTCAAGGAATGGAAATTTATCTTGTACCGCCTCATCTGCCTACGGCAGTACCACCCCGCCCTGCGGGCACCCCTCCACAGGAGGGGAATTTATAACGCAGGTTCTTGGGTTGGGGTTGGGGGAGAGGGAGAAGACTTTCGCGAACTGAGAGTGTCAGCATTTGAATCAAAACAGATCTAATTGTTTACAAGCGTTCCACAATGGCGCTGCTTGAACGCTGCGTCCGCTTCCAGGCGCCACAGCGTGCGGCCATCTGTGGTTGTTGCCAGTGGCGGGGTGTTGGCAAGTAAAGGATATTGGCTGGCATTCTGCGTGAGGCCAAGGGTCCAATAGTGCGCGCCGTCTGGCCCTGTGCAAACGCGCTGCCGCCATTCATCGGCGGAGATCAGCACCTTGAGCGATGGATTGAATTGCGCGGCGTCGAGCAGTTCCTTGCGCCAGCCATCGGCTTGTGCAATCGCCGGATCTTCCCAGTTTTCCACTACCCAGGCCGCTTGGCGCTGGCGGGAATAGAACGGAAGATCAAAAAAATAAACATTCAACATCACCAGCACATCATCAGGTTGCGCCGCATCACGCAAGGCCAGCCCCAGCGATTTATTGCTGCGTGGTGTGGTGATAAAGGCAGCGGCGACTACCAGCGCTATACAGCAACACGCCGCCGCTACGCAGGTCAGCGCGGCGCGCTGGCTGTGGCGCGCGCCGCCGCGGGTGATGGCGTCCGCGAGCAGAAAGGCCAGTGGTGGCAGAGCAGGCAAAATGTAGCCCACCAGCTTGGAGGCGGGAATCGAGAAAAACACCAGGATCAGCAGCGCCCACACGGCCATCAGGCGGCGCACGCCGTGAGGATCGGCTGCGCTCCAAAACGATTTGCGCAGGAGTAGCGGGCTCCACAGCGTCCAGGGCAAGGCCATGAGCAATAGCGCCGGCAGGTAGAAAAACCAGGGGTTGGCATTGTTGAAGCCTGAGCCTGTAAAGCGCTCAAAGTGCTGGTAGATGAAAAAATAGTGGAAAAATTCTGGGTAGCGCGCCTGCATCAGCCAGCACCAGGGCAGCGCCACCACGGCGAAGGCCAACAGCGCTGGTGGCCACAGCAGCGCCCAAAAGCCTCTGCCATCGCGGCGCAGCAGCAGCCAGCACAGCAGTATGCCGCCCGGCAGTACCAAACCGATCAGCCCCTTGGCCAGAACGGCCAGAGCGGCCAGCGTTGCCGTCAGCACCGATCTCGCGCGCCATGGCTCGCCGCGGGCGCGGCGCAAGGTGGTGTCGGCACCACTGAGTACACAAGCCGCGATCAAGCCAGCCACCAGCATGTCGAGGTTGGCGAAGCCTGCGCCGCCGAAAAAGAGCGGCAGGGTTACCACGATCAGCAGCGTTGCGCGCGCCGCTGCGCTGCTGTGATAACGGCGCACGAAGGCATAAGTGGCGTAGAGCGCCAGCACGGCTCCCAGCGTGGAGGGCAGGCGCGCGGCCCATTCGTTCATGCCGAATACGTTCATGCTGGCCGCGCTCAGCCAATAGAACAACGGCGGCTTGTGAAAATAAGGCAAGCCATTGAGCAGCGGCGTGGAGAGATCGCCGTGGCGCAGCATGTCCCAGGCCACGCCGCTGTAGCGGCCTTCGTCGGGCAAGGCCAGTGGCCGCAGCCCATTCAGCATGAGCAGCCAGAGCGCCGCGCCGATCAGGAGCAGTGTGTCGCTTGAGCGGTGCCGAAGCGAGGGGTGAGCGGGGGAGCCGGGCGGGGCATTCATCAGGCGGCGCCTTGTATTTATCGTGCGTCGGGGGCGCCGTCATGCGTCACGGTGTCATCGTGGCGGGAGCGTGCTTGTCCGAGATGCTGGCTAGCAATGTACAGTGGCCGCCCCTTCACTTCGTCGAAGATACGCGCCAGGTACTCGCCCATCACGCCCAGTGAAATCAGATTGATGCCCGAGAAAAACAGCAGCGCAGTGATGATGGTGGTCCAGCCCGAGGTTTCGTTGCCGTAAAGCAGGTATTGCGCCACCAGAAACACGCCATAGCCAAACGACAGCAGCGCAAAGGCCGCGCCCACCAAGCCCAAGAGGTGCAGCGGCCAGGTGGTGAACGCCGTGATGCCGGTAGTAGCCAGGCTGAACAGCCGCCAAAAGCTGAAACGGCTGGCGCCGTGCAGGCGTGCCTCTGGCACGTAGGGCAGTGCTTCGGAACGAAAGCCTACCCAGGCATACAAGCCCTTCATGAAGCGCGTGCGCTCGGGCAGATTGATGAGCGCGTCCACCACTTTGCGATCCATCAAGCGAAAATCGCCCGCATGAGGCGGCACTTGCACTTGGCGCGTGCTGCCCAGCAGGCGGTAGAAAATCCAGGTACCCGTGCGCTTGAGCCAGGTTTCGCCGCCGCGGTCGCTGCGCAGGGCATATACCATGTCCACGCCGGCCTGCCAGCGCTGCAACATGCGTGGCACCAGTTCCAGCGGGTGCTGCAAGTCGGCGTCCAGGCAGATCACCGCGTTGCCTGTGGCAGCGTCCAGGCCTGCGGCCAGGGCGGCTTCCTTGCCAAAATTGCGCGATAGCCGCACATAGCGCAGGCCCGGCGTTTTAACCCATTCGGTCATGATTTCGGGTGTGGTGTCGGTGCTGCCGTCATCGACCACGATGATTTCCCAGCTATCGCACCAGGCGTCGAGCAAGGCGCTGAGCCTGGGCAGCAGTACGGCGAGGTTTTCCGCTTCGTTCAAGCTCGGCACCACGCAGGACACCCGCCCTCGCACTGGAGGGCGGCCATCAATGGTGCGAGGCGGCGCAATCGCCTCCGGCGCGGCGGCGGGTGTGGCGGGGTGATGGTCGTAACGAGGCATGGTTGAAATGCTTACTCTAAACGCAGCACTATACCCAGTTGCGGGCAGCGCGATGATAAAGACCGCGTTTACGTTATGCCTCATTCCTGCTCCTGCCCAGCGCGTGAGTATGGCCTTTTTGCAAGCTGCGCGAGCCCTGGTGTTCAGGGCAAGGCGAGAGGAAACCGCCGCGCTTGCGTGATTTATGCCCTTTCCGTACAATTGCCGCCCTTCGACGCCCACCCCTTGGCAGAACTGCGGGTAAGCGTCTGATCGAATTAAAGATTTTGGTCTTCGGGTGCCTTTGGCGCCTGAGCCCACGGAGAAAACTATGTACGCAGTTATTGAAAGCGGTGGCAAACAGCATCGCGTCACCGAAGGCGAAGTGCTGAAGCTCGAGCTTATCGAGGCGGGCGCTGGCGATAGCATCAGCTTCGACAAAGTGCTGATGGTAGGCCAGGGCGCGGACGTGCGCGTCGGCGCTCCCTATGTCGCCAATGGCAAGGTAACGGCTGAAGTGTTGAGCCATGGCCGTGGCGATAAAGTCACGATCATCAAGTTCAAGCGCCGCAAGCACTACCGCAAGCAGCAGGGCCACAGACAGTGGTTCACTGAAGTCAAAATCACGGGTATCAGCGCCTAAGATTCCGTTCGGAATCCTGGCCTCGGAGAAGCACAATGGCTCATAAAAAAGCAGGCGGCAGTACCAGTAACGGCCGCGATTCGATTGCCAAGCGACTTGGCGTGAAGCGTTTCGGCGGTCAACATGTACTGGCTGGCAACATTCTCGTGCGTCAGCGCGGCACCAAGTTTCATGCTGGCGAAAACGTCGGCTTGGGCAAGGACCACACCTTGTTCGCCTTGGCTGAAGGCAAGGTGAAGTTCCAGGTCAAAGGCCCGCAGAACCGCACGTTTGTCAGTATCGATACCGTAAGCGCCTGACACTGTGGCGCTGGACGCAGTAAAAAAGCCCTGTTTCGTACAGGGCTTTTTTTTACCGCCAACGCGCCCATTCACCAGCACCGGAAAACAGCGCCGTGAAATTCGTTGATGAAGCAGAAATCACCGTGGAAGCCGGCAAGGGCGGTAACGGCTGCCTGAGTTTTCACCGCGAAAAATTCATCGACCGTGGCGGCCCCGATGGCGGCAACGGCGGCGATGGCGGCAGCATTTATCTGGTAGCCGACAGCGGCCTCAACACGCTGGTGGATTTCCGCTTTCAGCCGCGTTACCGCGCCGAAGCAGGCGAATCCGGCCGCAAGGGCAACAGTACCGGCGCCACCGGCGTCGATCTCATCGTGCGCGTGCCGGTAGGCACCAGCGTCGTCGAAGCCGACACCCAGGAACTGATGGGCGATCTCATCACCCCCGGCCAAACCTTGCTGGTGGCTCAGGGTGGCCGCCATGGTTTGGGCAACGCGGTGTTCAAATCCAGTGTCAACCGCAGCCCGCGCAAGACCACTCACGGCAAGCCTGGCGAAGTGCGCCGCTTGCAATTGCAGTTGAAGGTGGTGGCAGACGTGGGGTTGTTGGGCTTGCCCAATGCCGGTAAATCTTCGCTGATTACGGCGGTGTCCTCGGCGCGGCCCAAGGTGGCTGATTATCCTTTCACCACGCTGGTGCCGAATCTGGGCGTGGTGCGCGTGAGCGAAGACAGCAGCTTCGTGATGGCCGACATTCCCGGCCTTATCGCCGGTGCTTCCGAAGGCGCTGGCCTTGGCATCCGTTTCCTCAAACATTTGGCGCGTACCAAGGTGTTGCTGCACCTGGTGGATGTAGCGCCGCCGGATCAGAGCGATCCGCTCGATGCCATCGCGGTCATCAGCAACGAACTCAAGCAGTTTTCCCCGACGCTGGCCGCGCGCGAGCGCTGGCTGGTGCTGAATAAGATTGATCTTTTGGCCCCAGACGAAGTGGAAAATTTGGTCAATTACCTGCGCGAAGCCTTGGCTTGGCAAGGGCGCATTTTTGCCATTTCCGCTGCACTGCGCCAAGGCACGCGCGAATTGTGCGAAGCGCTGATGGAATTGGTTTCGCAGCAGCAGCGTGAACTCGCGGACAATCCCGATCTGCGCGAGGCACAGCAGCGCAAACAAGCGCAGATGGAATACGAGATCCGCCAGAGCATCGCGCGTGCGCGTCAACTTTGGCGTGAACGCGGCCAAGGCGGCGGCGAGGATGACGACGACGATTTCGATGTGGATGTGGAATACCGCGCGTGACTTGTGTGCTGGTTAAATTTGAATCATCAGTATTTGAATCAATAGTATTTGAATCAACAGTATGAGCAGGGAATTACTTACCCAGGCCAAAACCTGGGTCATCAAGATTGGCAGTTCGCTCCTCACCGACAACGGCAAGGGGCTCAACCGCGACAGCATCGCGCGCTGGGGCAAGCAGATTTGTGCTTTGCAGGATGCAGGTCTGGACGTGGTGCTGGTGTCTTCCGGCGCAGTCGCTGAAGGCGTGCGCCGCCTGGGTTTGCCGGGCCGCCCCAGCGCCATTCACGAGCAGCAAGCCGCCGCCGCGGTGGGGCAGATGGGCTTGATCGAGGCCTATGAATCACAGTTTCAGCAATTCGGTAAGCGCACCGCGCAGATTCTGTTGACTCACGATGATCTCTCCAACCGCAAGCGCTACCTCAACGCGCGCAGCACCTTGCGCACCTTGCTGGATCTGCGCGTGATTCCGGTCATCAACGAAAACGATACTGTCGTTACCGATGAAATCTGCTTCGGCGACAACGACACCCTTGGCGCGCTGGTCGCCAATCTGATCAACGCCGACGTACTGGTGATTCTCACCGACCAGGCCGGCGTGTTCGACGCCGATCCGCGCCACAATGCCGATGCGCGCCTCATCAGCGAAGCCAAGAGCAGCGACGACATGCTGTTGGCGGTAGCGGGCGGCAGCGGCGCGCTCGGCAAAGGCGGCATGTTGACCAAGATTCGCGCCGCCCGTCTCGCGTCCCGCTCCGGCACCGCCACCTGCATCGTGCATGGCAGCAGCCCCGATGTGCTCTTGGCCTTGCAGCGCGGCGAAGCGCTGGGCACCTTGCTGGTGGCCGACAAGCAGCCGGTAACGGCGCGCAAACAATGGCTAGCGAATCACCTGCAAGTGCGTGGCCGCCTGACCTTGGACCAAGGCGCGGTGCGAGTGTTGCAAGCGCAAGGCAAGAGTCTTTTGCCTGTGGGCATCACACTCGTCAGCGGCGCTTTCAAGCGCGGCGATCTCGTCGCCTGCGTGGATGAATCCGGCCGCACCATCGCTCACGGCCTCGTCAACTACGACGCCGACGAAGCCCAATGCATCGCTGGCCGCTCCAGCGAACAAATACCGGTACTGCTGGGCTACGACGGTGATCATGAGATGATTCACCGTGATAATTTGGCTTTGGTTTGAGCCGCACATGATGGGTGCTGGACAATGAGTAAAAAGGAGACCTCCCACCTCAGCGGTACAACCGCGCGGCATCGAGTGCCATGATTGAATGTGGGCAAACGACCAATCAAACGAAGGGGAAGTCTCCGATGAACAGTATAA
>JAIRJU010000155.1 GCA_031260485.1 Pseudomonadales bacterium
TGGTGGCTGATGTTCGATGTCTACGACACCACACAAGGTTGTTTCTGGAGCACGCGGCGGCGCAACGCGCTGGCAGAAAAACTCGGCGTATTGACCGTGCCGAGCGTGCTCTGTGGCAAAACCACCACAGCACAATTGCAAGCGCTGATTGCGAGCAGCCTTAGCCGTTTTCGTTCCGGGCCCATGGAAGGCGTGGTGGTGCGCCGTGAAGATGCGGAATGGCTACGGCTGCGCGGTAAATTGGTGCGTGCGGATTTCGTGCAGACCATCGACACGCATTGGCGCAGCCGCGCCACGGAATGGAATCGCGTGCGTCATGATCTTGAATACAGTGGTGAGGCGCAGCCCGCCACACACCCACAATAAGTTTTTGACCTGTATACTGCGCGCCTTCTCTCTCGGTACTTTCCCATGTCGTCGCTCAAAGCCGCTCCAGAGCGGGGCAAATTGCTGCTGGCTTTCTTCTTGCTGTATGTGATCTGGGGCTCTACTTACCTGGCGATCCGTTATGCCATTGCGACGCTGCCACCGTTCTTGATGGCGGGTTTGCGTTTCACGCTGGCGGGCGCGTTGATGTATGGCTGGTTGCGGCTGCGCGGCGTGGCGTCGCCGCCGTGGTCGCAGTGGTGGCGGCTGGGCGTGATTGGGGTGTTCTTGTTTCTTGGCGGCAATGGTTTCGTGGTGTGGGCGGAGCAGTACATCAGCTCCGGTCTCGCGGCGCTCTTGGTGGCCACCTTGCCGCTATGGCTGATCTTGCTCGATTGGCTCTGGGCTGACGGCGCGCGGCCGGGCGCATTGGCGCTTGCGGGTCTCGCGTTCGGCCTCATCGGCACGTTCATCTTGGTGGACCCAATGCGCGTCACCGCCAGTGATGTTTACTTGCCTGGCGCGGGCATGGTGGTTCTGGCCTCGCTGCTGTGGGCGTTTGGTTCGATTTATTCCAAAAAAATCGAGCGGCCTAAATCCATCTTCATGTTGGCTGCGTGTCAGATGATTGGCGGCGGCGTGGTGATTCTGCTGGTGGCCGCTCTGCTCGGTGAATTCCAGCAGCTGCATTTGGGCGAGGTGAGCCTGCTATCGGCGGTGAGCTTTTTTTACTTGGTGATTTTCGGCTCGATGGTGGCGATTTCGGCGTATTTCTGGTTGCTCCAGAACGCCTCGGCATCGAGCGTATCCACCTATGCGTTCGTCAACCCGGCGGTGGCGGTGCTGCTCGGTTGGCTGATCGCCGGCGAAGCGCTCAACGCGCGCATTCTCACGGGCGCGGGCATCATCCTGGCCGGGGTGATCCTGGTGCTGCGAGAATCAGCGCGGCGCGGCGCTAAAGCCTGAGTCGCTATGCCAAACTTCAATGAAATTCCCGCGCTGACTCCCGCCTTGCTGCAAGCCACGCTTGCGCTCGGCTACGACACGATGACACCGATCCAGGCCGCCGCCTTGCCGCTCTTGCTCGCTGGCGTGGATCTGCAAGCCCAGGCGCGTACCGGCAGTGGCAAGACAGCGGCCTTCGGTTTGGCGCTCCTGGCCCGGCTGCAAACGAGCAGCGCGCGTTTACAGGCCGCGGTGCTGTGCCCCACGCGCGAGTTGGCGGAACAGGTGGCGCAGGAGCTGCGCGCACTGGCGCGTTTCATTCCCAATCTCAAAATCATCAGTCTTTGCGGCGGCATTCCGCTCAAGCTGCAGTTGGCCTCGCTCAAGCATGAACCGCAGATCGTTACTGGCACGCCGGGGCGGCTGTTGGCGTTGTTGCGGCTGGGCGAGTTGCGCGTGGATGCGCTCGCCACGGTGGTGTTGGATGAAGCCGATCGGATGCTCGACATGGGCTTTCTCGATGAGGTCGCCGCGATTCTGGAATTTATGCCACAAAATCGTGCCACCTGGTTGTTCAGCGCCACTTATCCGCGTGAGATTCACCAGCTTGGCGCACGCTTTCAGCGTGCACCGCAGATAGTGAAGGTGGAAGAGGAAGCTGCGCAAGGCGCCATCGAACAGCACTATTACCAGGTAGAAGCGGCGGCAAAGCCCGCAGCGATGGTGGCCTTGCTGCGGCAGCATCAGGCCGAGAGTTGCCTGATTTTCTGCAACACCCGCAACGACGTGCGCGAGGTGTGCGCGCACCTTTGGGCCAACAAGATTGCCGCGCTGGCGCTGCACGGCGAGTTGGAACAGCGTGAACGCGAAGCCACGCTGGTGCAATTTGCCAATGGCAGCGCCAGAGTCATGGTAGCCACCGACGTGGCCGCGCGCGGGCTCGACATCGAGGCGCTGCCGTTGGTACTGGCTTATGAATTGCCCAACGACGCCGACGTGCATGTGCATCGCATTGGCCGCACCGGTCGCGCAGGCATGAGCGGCGTCGCCTTGGCGCTGGTCGCGCCAGCGGAATTGCCGCGTTTTGACCGCATCGCGCGAATGCAGGCGCCAAGCCCTGCCTTGCAAGCGCTGCCGAAGACTCAGGCTGCGCCGTTACCGCCTCCTGCCATGGCGACGATCGCGTTTGATGCCGGGCGGCAGGACAAACTGCGCCCTGGTGACATCGTGGGCGCGCTGACAGGCAGCGGGATTTTGCGTTTCGAGCAGATCGGCAAGATCGACGTGTTTGCCACGCGCGCCTATGTGGCGGTGGAGCGCGCCGTAATCGGAGAGGTGGTGGCTAGTTTACGCGCGGCCAAGATCAAGGGACGCAAGGTCCGGCTGCACGCGCTATAGCGCGCCTTCAAGCCGGGTGGCGGCTTTGCGCAGACGATCCTGCACATCGAGCCATTCTTCAGTGTATGGCGGTTGCTCCAACAAAATGGCTTCTGGTTGTAGAACGTCAAGTTCATATAAATTTCGATACAGAGCACGGGCATAACCCGCTTTATCCGTCGGCATGTCCAGGCACGCCAAAACCTTTACCTGAGCGAGTTCTTTTGGCGCGGCGCCATAGTACAAGAGCGCTAGCCGTTCAGTGGTATGAGTGGTCAAGTATTGCGCCAGCGCCGTGCGCGTCATTACATAGAGCGGCGCGCGCGGTTGATAATGCACCTGCATGTTGCCCGATACCGCCACCTCGTGCGTGGCGGGCAGCAGTATCGGTGCGCCCAGCGCTGCCTCCAATTGTGTGCGCGTGATCGGCCCGCTGCGCAGAATGCGCGGCGCTTCCTGTGTCAGATCGACGATCGTGGATTCGAGCCCCACGCGGCAAGAGCCGCCATCCAGTACCGCGGCGATGCGCCCCCCTAAGCTGGCCAGCACCTGGGGTGCGCTGGTGGGGCTGAGTTGTTTATGCAGATTGGCCGAAGGCGCAGCGAGGCCACTGCCGAGTTCACGCAAGAGCGCCAGCAGCACCGGATGATCGGGTACGCGCAAGCCGATGCTGTCGCGGCCTCCCGTCACCGTGCTGTTCACCTGTGGCGCCTTATGCAGCAGCAGCGTGAGCGGCCCAGGCCAAAACGCCGCGCCCAGACGCCGCGCCGCCTCGGGGACCGGATCGGCCCACGCGGCAAGCGCGTCGCTGCCTGCAATATGCACGATCAAGGGATGCGAAACCGGGCGCTCCTTGGCGGCAAAAATTTTCGCCACCGCCGCCGCCTGCCGCGCATCGGCAGCAAGGCCATACACCGTTTCCGTAGGCACCGCCACCAGTTCGCCCGCGCGCAGCAGCGCCAATGCCTGGCGGCAGCCGGCGGCGTTGGCGGCGTCGAGGAGCAGGGTGTTCATGAATAAGGATAGGTATGAATGAAAGCGCGCAATGATACCTGGCGCAGGGCCACAACTGCATAGGAGAGATAGGAAGGAGGTACAAGTCACGCTGTAATGACATTGACGTTACGTCACGTTACACTGCCGTCACCGCAGGAGAGAAAGTCATGCCTACATCAAGCACTACGCCGAGCAGGCGCGAAACGCTGAACCTCCGCATCAAACCTGAAGAACGCAACTTGATTGATCGTGCCGCCAAGGTGCGTGGCAAGAACCGCACCGATTTTGTGCTGGATGCTGCGCGGCTGGCGGCCGAGGAAGTCTTGTTGGAGCAGAGCTTCATTGCCGCCAGCCCGCAAGCCTATGCCGCCTTTTTGGCGCGCTTGGATTTACCGCCACAGCCGAATGCGCGTCTGCGCAAGACGATGCGGGCACCCGTGCCTTGGGAAAAGGCATGACGCTTGCGGCGCCACAACCCTTGGCAGCACACCATGAGCTTGAATCTTTTGCCTCTGGTGTGGACAGCCTGGATCAATGGCTAAAGCGCCGCGCGCTGAAAAATCAGGCAAGCGGCGCATCCCGCACCTTTGTGGTTTGTGACGTTGACCGCGTGCTGGCCTACTATGCGCTGGCCTCGAGCGTGATCACCGTGGAGGCAGCCTCTGGGCGCTTTCGCCGCAACATGCCAAACCCGATTCCGGTAGTGATCCTTGCCAGACTGGCGGTGGATCAATCACAACAAGGCAGGGGGCTGGGCCGGGCCTTGATGAGGGATGCCGGTTTGCGTGTCATTCAGGCGGCTGACACCATTGGCATTCGCGGAATGCTGGTACAGGCGCTTTCGGCGGATGCCAAGGCATTCTATGAACGGATCGGCTTCGAGCCATCGCCGCTCGATCCCATGCTGTTGATGGTTACGCTGGATGATTTGAAAGCCAGCGTGTAACGCGGGTTCAGCGCGTCCCTGCGCACCAGCGCTTAAAAAACCGGAGCCTTGTTCCAGGCTCCGGTTTTTTTCGCGCAAGGTTTGGCTCATACCACTTCGACAACATTGCTCAACGCAATGGTTTTGGCCCGCTGTGCGCCCGCCATGAAGGAGGCGACTTCGTTGAAGTTGAGATAGCGATAGATGCTGCTTGCCATCGTGTCCAGTTTGCCCATGTAGCGCAGGTATTCTTCCTGAGTCGGGATCTTGCCCAGGAGCGAGCAGATCGCCGCCAGTTCGGCGGAGGCCAAAAATACGTTGGCGCCGTCGCCCAGGCGGTTGGGGAAGTTGCGGGTGGAGGTGGAGACCACCGTGGACTTCGCCGCCACGCGCGCCTGATTGCCCATGCACAACGAGCAGCCGGGCATTTCGGTGCGGGCGCCAGAGGCGCCGAATACACCGTACACGCCTTCTTCGGTCAACTGGTGCTGATCCATCTTGGTGGGCGGGCTGATCCACAGGCGCGTCGGAATCGCGCCTTGGTTTTGTTCCAGCACTTTCGCGGCGGCGCGGAAGTGGCCGATGTTGGTCATGCAGGAGCCGATGAACACTTCGTCGATCTGGGTGCCTGCAACCGCGCTCAGCGGTTTGATGTCGTCCGGGTCGTTCGGGCAGGCTAGGAGCGGTTCGGTGATGGTGTCGAGATCGATCTCGATGACGGCCTTGTATTCGGCGTCCTTATCGGCTTCGAGCAATTGCGGGTTGGCGAGCCAGGCTTCCATCGCTTGCGCGCGGCGCTCCAGCGTACGCGGATCGCCGTAGCCTTCGCTGATCATCCAGCGCAGCAGCACCACGTTGGAGCTGAGGTATTCGATGATCGGCGCTTTGTTCAGCTTGATGGTGCAGCCGGCGGCGGAGCGTTCGGCGGAGGCGTCGGATAGCTCGAATGCCTGTTCGATCTTCAGATCCGGCAGCCCTTCGATTTCCAGAATGCGGCCAGAGTAGATGTTCTTCTTACCTTTCTTTTCGACAGTCAAAAGGCCCTGCTGGATCGCGGCGTAGGGAATTGCGTTCACCAGATCGCGCAAGGTGATGCCGCTTTGCATCTTGCCTTTGAAGCGCACCAGCACGGATTCCGGCATGTCGAGCGGCATCACACCGGTGGCGGCGGCGAAGGCCACGAGGCCGGAGCCAGCGGGAAAGCTGATGCCGATGGGGAAACGGGTGTGCGAATCGCCGCCGGTGCCGCAGGTATCGGGCAGCAACATGCGGTTGAGCCAGCTATGGATGATGCCGTCGCCGGGGCGCAAGCTCACGCCGCCGCGATTGCGGATGAAGTTGGGCAGGGTGTGCTGGGTGGAGATGTCCACTGGTTTGGGATAGGCGGCGGTGTGGCAGAACGACTGCATCACGAGGTCGGAGGAGAAGCCGAGGCAAGCCAGGTCCTTCAGTTCGTCGCGGGTCATCGGGCCGGTGGTGTCCTGCGAGCCCACGGTGGTCATCTTGGGCTCGCAGTAGGTGCCAGGACGCACGCCAGCTACGCCGCAGGCGCGGCCTACCATTTTCTGTGCCAGCGTGTAGCCCTTGCCGCTGTCGGCGGGCGCCACGGGGCGGCGGAACACAGGGGAGGGGCTTTGGCCCAGGAAATCACGGGCCTTGTCGGTGAGGCCGCGGCCAATGATGAGCGGAATGCGGCCACCGGCTTGCACTTCATCGAGGATGATGTCGGTTTTCAGACTGAATTCGCAGATCACTTCATCGCTGCCGTGCCGGGTCACTTTGCCCGCGTAAGGGTGGATGTCGATCACATCGCCACTGTTCAGTTTGCTGACATCGCATTCGATCGGCAGCGCACCCGCGTCTTCCATGGTGTTGAAGAAAATCGGCGCGATCTGGCCGCCGATGCACACGCCGCCATCGCGCTTGTTGGGAATGTGCGGAATGTCGTTGCCGATGTACCACAGCACGGAGTTGGTGGCGGATTTGCGCGAAGAGCCGGTGCCCACGACATCGCCCACCAGCGCGACCGGAAAGCCTTTCTGCTTCAACTCAGCAATCTGCTGCGCGGCATTGGTGATGCCCTCACGCGGCATTTTGTACATGGCCACGGCGTGCAGGGGGATGTCGGGACGCGACCAGGCGTCGGGCGCGGGGGAAAGGTCGTCGGTGTTGGTTTCGCCGGGCACTTTGAATACGGTGACACTCAGCACCTCGGGCACTTTCGCGCGCGAGGTGAACCAGGTGGCGTCGGCCCAGGCTTGCATCAGGCGCTGGGCGTTGGCATTGCCCGCCTTGGCTTTTTCAGCGACATCGTGAAAGGCATCGAACATGAGCAGCGTGCCGCTGAGCTGGGTGGCGGCCTCAGCGCCGAGCGTGGCGTCGTCCAACAGATCTACCAAGGTGGCGATGTTGTAACCGCCGAGCATGGTGCCGAGCAGTTTTACCGCCGCGAGTTTGCTGAGCAGCGGCGAATGGGCCTCGCCCTTGGCGATGGCGCTGAGAAATCCCGCCTTGACATAAGCCGCCTCGTCCACCCCCGCGGGCACGCGGTTACTGATGAGATCGAGCAGAAAGGCTTCCTCGCCCTTGGGAGGATTCTTGAGCAGTTCCACCAGCGCGGTGGTCTCTGCGACGTCGAGGGGCTTGGGAACCACGCCCAGCGCGGCGCGTTCAGCGACATGAATTCGGTAGGCTTCTAACACGGACGACCTCTGAAAAGTAGGGGAGAAAAACGGCGCATATTCTACGGGAAAGGGGGCGGGGCGGGTAGAATGCGGGCGCCTGCAGAACCGTATTGGAAGGTGTACAAATAATGAGCGACAAATTACTACGCTCGCTACCCTGCGTGACTCCCTGCTCCCCCGCCTCATCTTCGGCCAGTTGCAAGCGCAGAATGCTGAGGAGCTTATAACTTGAAACCCCTCAAACCCTGGCGCTCATTCAGCGACCAGTTGCAGCAACTGCAAGCACGCGGTCTGCACGTGGGCGATCACGCTGCCGCGCTCGATTATCTGGAACGGCTAGGCTATTACCGTCTCAGTGGCTATTGGTATCCGTTGCGTGTGATTGACCGGGTGGCATCGCAGGCGCAGGGCAAGGCGGTACGTCTGGAGACTTTTGTCACAGGCAGCCGTTTTGAAGACGTGGTGCGCTTGTATGTGTTCGACAAGAAATTGCGCCTTCTGGCGCTGGATGCGTTGGAGCGCATCGAAATGGCGGTGCGCGTGGATGTGGCGCATCTATTGGGAAAGCGTGACGCACGGGCACACGAGAATCCGGCTTATTTGCATGGCAATTTCACCAAGAAATTCTTTGCCAATGGCCCGAACAAGGGCAAGACCGAACATCAAGTGTGGCTGGAAAAATATCGAGCTTTATTACACCGCGCCCGTAATGAGCCGTTTGTTGCGCACCACATGCAGCAATACGGCGGCTTGCCCATCTGGGCGGCGATCGAGGTGTGGGATTTCGGCTTGCTGTCCAAGCTGTTCGCCGGGATGCAACACGCGGATCAGCAGACCATTGCCGCTCTGTACGGCGCAGCAAGTGGCCGGGCGTTTGCCCAATGGCTACGCAGTCTGAACTTCATCCGCAATGTGTCGGCGCATCACAGCCGACTGTGGAATATCAACGTGCTGGAGGTTTCAGCATTGCCGTCTGGGTGGTCGCCTCAGATCAACAACAAGCGCCCCTTTTTCTATTGCTGTCTGATGCAGCAGTTATTGCGTGTGATTTGCCCGAATTCCAGTTGGGGGCAGCGGTTCAACACCTTGCTGGCCAGCGAGTTCCCGGCAACAGGCGGCCAGTTTGAGTTGACGGAGTTTGGGGTTGTTCCCGGTTGGGAAGGGTGGGCGCTATGGGCGTAGTGGCTGGCGCACAAATGAAAACCGACGCGTACACTAAAGTGCAGAGGCGCCGGTCGTATTGGTGCGGATTGTGGGTTGGTTGCGGATTTTGGTCAAGAAAAACCTGATGATCTCAACTACGAGGAAATCCTGCGCACGCGGCGCTGTCTCGATCTGCTGCTGCATTTCACCCTGGACGATCAACTGTTCACCACCCTCTCGCCTGATTTGCAGGACGCGGCGGTGCAGACGATGTTGCAGCAGGCGGAGCGGAGGTATTGTCAGCCTAATGGATTTAGGAGATTACACATGGTCGCTGTAGTTGCGCAGGTAGTTGCGCAGGTTTCACCATGAAACCCGTCAAAACGCCCTGCATCGGCATCTGTTCCACGACATCGCTTGGCGACCGCATTTGCCGTGGCTGCAAGCGCTTTGCTTTTGAAGTGATTCACTGGAATTCCTACAACGAGGAGCAGAAACGTGCGGTGCAGGCGCGCATCAATCAGTTCACCAGCCAGTTGATGGCGGACAAGTTTCAGATTCATTCGGTGCAGAGCCTGATGAATGTGCTCGACGACTTCCGCGTGTTCTATGACCCCGATCTGTCGCCGTATTTCTGGCTGCATCAGTTGTTGCAGAAGTACTCTCACCGTTTGCCGAGCCTCGAAGAGGCCGGCGTCAGCCTGCAACCCGCCTACCGTGGCCGCGATCTGCGCGATTTGTTGCTGCTCATCAATGAGCAGTTGCAAGCGCTGAGCGAGGCGCACTATGAGCGGTATTTTCAGCGGGGTGATAAGCTGTAAATAT
>JAIRJU010000177.1 GCA_031260485.1 Pseudomonadales bacterium
TGGCGGCTGTTGCCCCACAATGGCGCGATGCGAACAATGACAAATCCCGCTCTATCCCGCTGGCTGCTGCCCTGGCTCATGCTGCTGACGCTGTGCATGGGCGTGCTGAATTGGGCCAAAACCGCACCTCCGGCAAATTTATCTTTGGCCGCTGAATCCTTGATCGCGCACGCGCGCAACGCATTGACGCATCAGGGAAATATCGACTTCGACAACAAAGATGCGTCGGGTGCATCCGTTGGCGCAAAAGGGGGAACCGCGGCGGCAGGTGAAGCGGCGGCAGGCGCAAAGGCGGGGTCGGGCCTTGTAGATGATCTAGCCAATTTCCGAAAAGACCTTGGACTTCCGCCGGCAGGTTCTGCTGCGGACAAAAGCACTTTGGCGGTAATCGAGGTCAACGGCCAAAAAATCTATGGGATCAATGCTCACGGCCAGCCGGTATCTGGCGTAAATGCAATTTCAGCTACTCACGCTGAAATTGATGCGCTCAATCAAATCAAACAGCAGGGGATTAATGTTTCAGGTCAAAACTTGACCCTTTACGTGGATAGAACCCCCTGTCTAGCTTGCGGGCCAAATGGCGGTATTAGGTCAATGGTTGAGCAGCTAGGATTGAAACAACTGACAGTCATTGGCCCTGATGGCCCGATGATAATAACCCCTAGGTGAAATATGCAATTAACAGTAGATTGTCGCACCGGCGTTCATAATGAAAACACAGGGGTCGCAAATGCAGGCGTTGACGTAGTGCTTTCATGGCTTAAAAAGCTGGATGGCAAACAGCATACGCTTATCAATCTTGAAAGATTAGATGGCAGCAGCCTTATGATTGGCGGTGGCCCATCGTGGTACGTTGCTGTATTTGATGACGGCAAGAAAAACCTAACACTTCAAAACCCTTCTGGTCTTGAAACAGAGGTGCTTGAGTTATGCGCAGGTGGGCAATATGGAGAATATCCAAAATCCTTTTGCGTCGACCAAAATCAAGCGGAGCAGGTAGTGAAACTGTTTTTTGAAGGAAATGAAGCTCACGCAGTATGGGCGTAATTTCCTGTTTGGTATTCCTCTTTTAGCCGCCAACCCGAGGGCCGCATATGCGGCCCTTGGTCTATGTGCTGTTTGTTCATGACAATCAAGCATTCATGCTTGATCGCAAAAAATCTCCCGTTTCGTCAAAAAGCCACAGGCTACCCATCCGCCTGCACCGGCACGGCCTGCTTGCGCGCCGTTGTCCGTGGCGCATCCAATCGCCTAGCCGAATGCTGTAGCACCAATCCGGCCAGCACCGAGCGCACGATCTGCTTCTCTTCTTCCGAGAACTCGCTGACCGCCTCAAAAAGCAGTTCCATATCCTCACCGGGGCCGCGCTCGCCCTCGGCGAAGACCAGGTTATCCAGGCTCACATGCAACGCCTTGGCTAGGCGGATGAGAGCGTCTAAGGTTGGTTGCGCCGTCCCTGCCTCGTAGCGTCGTACTTGGTTCACATGCAACTGCGCAGCCTCGGCCAGACCTTGCTGAGTTAGGTCAAGCGCCTTGCGTAGCTGGATCAATCGGGCGGGGAAGTACATGGGCAGAAACCAGAGGGTGGCGGGTTTCATACTTTATGACCTCACTCAGAAAGGGTTTGACACAACAACAGTATAAGGTATTAAAATAATCCATCAAACGGTTATTGACACCTTTTTGAAGGAATTCAGCCATGCCACGCATCC
Source organism: Pseudomonadales bacterium (assembly GCA_031260485.1). Taxonomy (GTDB): domain Bacteria; phylum Pseudomonadota; class Gammaproteobacteria; order Pseudomonadales; family Pseudohongiellaceae; genus CAILUG01. The sequence continues at coordinate 1,713 of JAIRJU010000177.1, forward strand.
CCGAGACAGAACTTGAGCGGCTAAAAAAAGAGGTGTCGCTGCTGCGCCTGATCGAAAGCCAGGGGTATGAGTTGGAGAAGCGCGGCAAGGACTGGGCGCTACGGTGCGTGTTCCATGAAGAAGCGACGGCCAGCCTGGTGGTCAGTCCGGGCAAGAACCTGTACCACTGCTTTGGCTGCGGCGCGGGCGGCACGGTGATCGACTGGGTGATGAAGACGCAAGGCGTCTCGTTGCCGCACGCGGTGCAGATGCTCAGGAACGGCGCACCGCTGGCGAGCGTGCGGGCGGGCGTGACGCGCAGCTATCTGCGTCATCTTCCTTCCTTAGCCGCCGAAGAGCCGACCGAGCCAAACGTGGACGACACGGCGGGCGACGCTGCCGCCGACCAGCACCAGTTGCACGCTGTCCTGGCTTACTACCACGCGACCCTGAAACAAAGTACGGAGGCGCTGGCGTATCTGGCCGGGCGCGGGCTGGATTCCAGTGACCTCATCGAACACTTCCAACTGGGCTACGCCAACAAGACCCTGACCTATCGCCTTGCGCCCGGCCACACCCAAGGCGGGCGGGCTGAGCGCGTGCGCCTGCAAGCCAGCGGCATTCTGCGCGAGAGCGGCCATGAACACTTCAACGGCTGCCTGGTGGTGCCGGTGATCGGTTTGCCCGATGGCGCAAGCCCTGCACATGCGGGCCGCGTCATGCAGTGCTACGGGCGGCGGATGCAGCCCAACAACAAACTGGTCAGCGCGTCACGCCATCTGTACCTGCCGCAGCCGCTGGCGGGCGTGTGGAACGAAGCGGCGCTGATTGCCGACAAGGACATCATTCTGACTGAGGCGCTGATCGACGCGATGACGTTCTGGTGCGCCGGATACCGCAACGTCATTGCTGCCTATGGCGTCAATGGTTTTACGTTTGACCACTGGCAAGCCCTGAAACACCACGGAACAAAGCGCATCTGGATTGCCTATGACCGGGACGAAGCGGGCAACGCGGCAGCCGAGAAGCTGGCCGGAGAACTCTTGGAGGCGGGCATCGAAGCCTGGCGCGTATTGTTTCCCAAGGGCATGGACGCCAACGAGTACGCCAGCAAAGTCAAACCTGCCGACAAAAGCCTGGGCCTGGCGCTGCAACAGGCGCAGTGGCTGGGCAAAGGCAAAGGCAAAGGCCCGGCGGTGGCCGTGGCCGAGGTGGCGGCAAGCGTGGCCGAACTGCCTAACGAGCCGAGCCTGGCCGCGCTCACCGCCGAGAACGCACCGGCATTGCCAGCGCCTGAACCGGCTTCTTCCTTAGCCGCTGCGCCGCAGGCGCAAGAACAGAAGCAAGCAGCTAAAGAAGAACCTGCCGCGCCAGAGCCTGCTGCCGTCACCACGTCCACCGCCGCACCGGCGGAGCCGGCCACTGGCGGCGAACTGGTGCTGACCTTCGGCCCACGCGCCTGGCGTATCAAGGGCTGGCAAAAGAACCTGTCTCCCGAGGTGATGAAAGTCAACCTGCAAGTCAGGCAAGGCGAGGTCTGGCACATCGACACGTTCGACCTGTATGCCGCCAAGGCCCGCGCGCACTACTTGAAGCAAGCGGTGATCGAACTCGGTGCCGGCGAAGACCCGTTGAAACGCGAACTCGGCCAAGTCCTCTTGAAACTTGAACAGATGCAGGACGCCGCCATCGCTGCCGCGCTCGCGCCGCGCGATGCCGCGCCGAGCATCGCGCCCGAAGATGTGGCGGCGGCGCTGGCCTGGTTGAAGGCTCCCAACCTGATCGAGCGCCTGCAAACCGACCTGGCCGCCCTGGGTGTCGTCGGTGAAGCCGACAACCTGCTGGCCGCGTACCTTGCCGCCGTCTCGCGCCAGCTCGACGCGCCGCTGGCCCTGTTGATCCAGAGCGCCAGCGCCGCCGGTAAAAGCGCGCTGATGGATGCCGTGCTGAACCTGATCCCCGAAGAACAGCGCCTGCGCTACTCGGCCATGACCGGGCAAAGCCTGTATTACCTGGGCGAGACCAACCTGCAACACAAGATTCTGGCGATTGCCGAAGAAGAAGGCGTGCGGCAAGCCGCCTATGCCCTGAAACTCTTGCAAAGCGACGGCGAACTGACGATAGCCAGCACCGGCAAGGACGAAGCCAGCGGCGAACTGACCACGCGCCAATACACGGTCAAGGGGCCGGTCATGCTGATGCTCACCACCACGGCCATCGACATTGACGAAGAACTGTTGAACCGCTGTCTCGTCCTCTCCATCGATGAAAGCCGCGAGCAGACCGAGGCTATTCACGCGCGCCAGCGCCAAGCGCAGACCCTGGAAGGCTTGCTCGCGCGGCAGAGCAAAACTGCGCTGACCGCCTTGCACCACAACATCCAGCGGCAATTAAAACCGATGCCCATCGTGAACCCCTATGCGGCGCAATTGACGTTTCTGGCCGACAAGACACGGACGCGGCGCGATCACATGAAATACCTCACGCTGATCCAGAGCATCACGCTCTTGCACCAGCATCAAAGGCCCGTGCAGCGCATGAGCCATCGCGGGCAGATGCTGGAATATCTCGAAACCAGCAAGGAGGACATTGCCCTGGCCAACCGCCTGGCGCATCGCATCCTGGGCCGAACGCTGGATGACATGCCGCCGCAGACGCGGCGCTTGCTGCAACTCATCCATGCCTGGGTCGGCGAGCGGGCCGAGCGTGAAGCCATCAAACCGGCAGAGGTGCGATTCACACGGCGCGACGTTCGGCAGGCGACAGGGTGGAGTGACAGCCAGTTGAAGCTGCACTGCGCGCGGCTGGCCGACATGGAATACCTGCTGCTGCACGGTGGCGGGCGCGGCTCGCTCATGCGCTATGAACTGCTGTACGACGGGCAGGAGCCGGGAGAAAAGCGCCTGTGCGGGCTGATCGAGTCGGGTGAACTCGACAACGAATCAAAGCAGTCTGGCTTGAACGGCGAGAAGTCTGGGTCAAGTCTGCCCCAAGTCGGGGGGATGTCTGGGTCGATCAAAACCCGGCCAACCCGCATGGATGCAAGCGTTGCGCTCGAAGTGGTCGAGGTTGCGAGAAACGCAGTAATCAGCGCCAAGAAAAATTCATCCTTAGCCGCCCGTGTTGGCGAGCGGTAAGCGCAATGGTCAAGCGCAAGCCACCGCCGCAGCCCGGCCACGCGCCGGGCTGGCGCGAACCCCTGAGCGCCTTCCTGTCCTGGCTGCTGGAACGCAACTACTCGCCGCGCACGGCGGGCGGTCGTGCCGAATCTCTGGGCCAGTTCATCGGCTGGGCGACTGAGCGCGGATTGAGCCGCCCGCAGGAAGTTACGCGGCCCATTCTGGAGCGATACCAGCGCGCGCTGTACCTGCACAGGAAGGCCGATGGACAACCGCTGTCGGCGCGCAGCCAGCGCGGGCACCTGAGCGCCATCCGCGCCTGGTTCAAGTGGCTCACACAGCAACACCAGTTGCTCTACAACCCGGCAGCCGACATTGAACTGCCCCGCGTGGAAAAGCGCCTGCCGCGCCACATCCTCACGGCCACAGAAGCCGACCAGATCATGAACGTACCGGACACCCAAACGGCCTTGGGCATCCGCGACCGGGCGATGCTCGAAACCCTCTACAGCACCGGCATGAGGCGTATGGAGTTGATTGGGCTGGACATCCACAGCATCGACGCCGAGCGCGGTACGGTGATGATCCGCCAGGGCAAGGGCAGGAAAGACCGCATGATTCCGATTGGTGATCGGGCGCTGGCCTGGATCGAGAAATACCGCGACGCGGTACGGCCCGACCTGACGCTGGGCCACGACGAGGGCACCTTGTTCCTGACGGCGCAGGGCGTGGCCTTTACGCCGAACCGCTTGACGCAACTGGTGCGCCGGCAGATCGACGCCGCCGAGATCGGCAAGCGCGGGTCGTGTCACTTGTTCCGGCACACGATGGCGACCTTGATGCTGGAAAACGGCGCGGACGTGCGCTTCATTCAGGCGATGCTCGGACACGCCGAACTCTCGACCACGCAGATTTACACGCAGGTCAGCATCAAGATGTTGAAGCAGATCCACAGCCAGACGCATCCGGCGCGGTTGACGCGGCAGGCGAGCGGACAGGATGAAGCGCGGCAGGACGATGGCGACGAGGAAGACATGCAGCGCGATCTGTTTGCGGTGCTGGACGATGAGGCGCGCGAGGAGACGCCGTGATGCTGGCCCGTTCCGTCACGCCCCTTGCGGTGGCAAGGCGCGCGCCGTCTCTGCGCCGTGCCAGTGCAAACGCCTTGCCACCTGCTCACGCTGTCAGAACAAATGGCGCTGCGCGCGAGGCTACGATGCAGGGCAAAGCCGGCATCGAGCCGGCTGTGCCCTGGCCGGCGCTCTGGGGTAAATGGCTGCGCCATTTAACATAACGGGCTGTTACGCAAAGTGCGGCCAGTCGCTCGCAAGCTCGCTTGGTGGCCGCACCGCTGCGCGCCCTTCGGGTTCGCGTAACCCCCGTTATGTCTTGCGCCCCGCCGCACCGGCAGCCCGCTCGCGCGAGCGCCAGCGGGCTTGAATACCAAGTTAGTGCGGTCATGGCTGCGCCATCACCGCAAATCATTTAGTCAGGCGCTGCGCGCAGTGTGGAGTACGAACCCCCGCCCGCCCTGGCCAGTCAGCCGGCGCGGGGTTGTGCCGGCTTCGCCGTCACGCCTGTCCCGCGCCGTCTGCCCGGCCACCCGTCCGCCCCCAAGGGGGCTCCCTTGAAGTGGGGCGCTCACGCGCCCAATGCACGAGGCTACGCCCAGGCTCGGCATGGCGTGCAAGGCACAAACCGCCTTGCACGCCACACCGAAAGCGTATTTCCATCGCGCGCCGTCAAGGCCAAGCCCGTCGCTTCGCTACGGGCGCTGCGCGGCCTTGACCGAATCAGCGCCGCGCCGGATC
>JAIRJU010000215.1 GCA_031260485.1 Pseudomonadales bacterium
CGGCGGCGATGGCTTTGGCGATGTCCGCCTCGGAATAGCCGCGCCGCACCAGTTCCAGGGTGACATTGAAAGTCTCCGCCGCACCGTTCCAGCCGCTGATGCCGCCGCCACCGCCGAAATCGGAGGAAATACCCACGTGGTCGCTGCCGATCAGCTTCACCACGTAGTCGATGTGATTGACAAGATCCTGCACCGTTGCGGTTTCGCCCATCGGGCGCAGGTAGGTGTTGAACGCCACGATCTGCACCACGCCGCTGTTTTCCTTGAGCGCCAGCAGTTGTTCGTCGTCCATGTTGCGCGGGTGGTCGAACAGCGCGCGGGCGCTCGAATGCGAGGCGATCACTGGCGCCTTGGAGTGGCGCGTGGCAGCGAGCATGGTCGCTTTCGACACGTGCGAAACATCCACCACAATGCCGAGGCGGTTCAACTCCTCCACCACCTGATAGCCAAAAGCGCTGAGCCCGCCGTATTCCGCTGGCGCGTCATTGAATGTCGCCTGCGGCTGCGCCGAATCGCCGATGTCGTTGTGACCATTGTGCACCAAGGTCAGGTAACGGGCGCCGCGCGCGCGGTATTCGGCGAGCAGGCTCAAATCTTTCCCAATGACGTAACCATTTTCCATACCAATCAACGCCACCAGCTTGCCCTGTGCGTGTAGCGCTCTGGCCTCGGCGGCGGTAGTGGCGAGCCCGATGCGATCGGCATAGAGAAAATCTGTCATGCGATGAATGGCGTCGAACTTGGCCAGCGCGTCGGCCTTGGCCTTGCGGTAGCCTTCCTCCGTGCGCGCGCCCTGCCCCACATACACGACGAAGAACGCGGCATCGAGCCCTCCGCTTTGCATCGCATTCAGATTCACCTGCGCCTCTGCATCAGCGGGCATGAAATCGCTGGTGGCGAAGTTGAGCGGAATGTCGTCATGAGTATCAATCGTCAGCACCCGCTCGTGAATGGCGTGAGCGCGCGCGATGAGATCTTCTTCAGACGCAGCAAACACAGCGCTCAGCGGCAGCGCGCAACAGTAGAGACCCAACAGGGTACGGGCATAGAAGGTTGACATCGTTCGCGTTCTCAATCGGATTTCAATGAGTCATGGCATAGATAGAAAGTTGGCATCGTTCGCGCTCTCACTCAGGTTTCAATGCGTCATGGCATAGATGGCATAGTTGACGGCAAAGCGGTAAGCCAGCGCTGTCATGGGTTCTGGATACGCCGGTAAATCCGCATTTTCCCAGGCATCACCCATGTCCATGTTGTGATTGATAGCCACCAGCAAACGGCCTTTGTCATCAAAAATGCCGCGCCAATCCGGATCGTAGCCATCGTATTCATAGGTGACGCCGTTGTAGAGCGCGGCAAGACCCGGAATCTGGACCGTTTTGTCCAAATCATAAACCACATGGAGCACTTCCGCGTCGTCAGGAATTTCGACAATAGGGCGATCAGGGAATACCCGCTGCATCGTGGCAATGAACACCCCCCACTCCTGGGTACCATGGAAGTCATCCACCAGCAGAAAGCCGCCGCGCAGAAGATACTCGCGCAACTTGGCGATCTCATCCGCGTTGAGCGACCAATGCCCTACCTCCACCGCATACAAAAATGGATAGTCAAAAATACTGTCGTCATCAAGCGTGAGGCGTTCGCCGCCCTCGCCATCGAACACGCTGGCCTTGGCGCCATCGACCAGCGTAAGGCGAGTGAGACCTTCCATAAAGAAATGCTCCGCCTCTGGCCAGTCGGTAGTCCAACTGCCGCGGCTGCGAAAACCGCCGCCACGCCCGCCAGCGCTGTAGTCGGAATAGATGAGACGCACGAAATGAAACTCATTGCCCTCGGGATTGGCAGGGGGAAGTCCATTGGTGGGGGCAGTCGCGCCCCGGAAAGGGACACGCTGCGCCTGCACCGGCTGCAAGGCCAAGGCGACGATACACAACAAAAGGCAGAGAGAACGAACGATCGGATGAGCTGAGTTCAAGCGCGTGGCTCCGGTCCCGTAGGGGGCATGTCGGCTAACTATAAAACAGCTCGTGGCCGTTGCAAAACCGCGCAAGCGCTTGCCGCTCATGCGTAGCTCAGGCCCAGCTCGAACGCCTTGTAATAGCGCGCTTCCTGTTCAAGGCCCGCCAAGGTCAGCGGATGACGCTCCAGCCAGCCCTTGCGGAACTTCAAGCGGTATTCACGCCCAAGGCGCACCAGCGCGGGCAACTGCGCCAATTCTTCACGGCGCCGATGCAACAGTACCGCCAGCCGCAGGCACACGATGAGTGGCGTCAGCGCCGTCATCGGCTGATCGCCCATGCCCTCGAACTGCTCCTGAGACAGCCCCTTGCGTTGACTACGCACCAGGTTGGCGAGAATGTATTGTTCATAGCGCCCGAAACCGGCGAGATCGCTGTGCCGCAAAATGTAATAGCCATGGTGGTGGTGAGCGGAATGGGAAATATGCATCCCGATTTCATGCAGATGCGCGGCCCAACGCAAAATCTTGCTACGCGACACGCCCGGCAGCAGCGGCCCGTCGATCTGCTGCCAAAAGGCCAAGGCCGTGGCGCTCACGCGCTCCGCCTGTGCTAAGTCCACCTGATACTGCATCTGCAATTGCCGCACGGTCGATTCACGGGAATCGTCGTCATTGAAGCGGCCAATGCTGTCGTACAGCAAACCCTCTTTGAGCGCGTAGTCGCTGATATGCAGGTTGTCGAGCTTGAGCTGGTCGAAGATGGCTTTGAGAATCGCGATGCCCGCCGGCAATACGGAACGGCGCAGCGCGGGCAACTTGGCGAGCCGCGACTTGTCCTCGAAAATGTCCTTGCTCAGCCAATCCAGC
>JAIRJU010000241.1 GCA_031260485.1 Pseudomonadales bacterium
CTGTCCGAGTCACTGTCCGAATCAGAATCACTGTCGCTGTCCGAGTCGCTGTCGGAATCAGAATCACTGTCGCTGTCCGAGTCGCTATCGGAATCAGAATCGCTGTCGCTATCCGAGTCGCTGTCGCTATCCGAATCACTGTCGGAATCGGAATCGCTATCGCTGTCCGAATCACTGTCGGAGTCAGAATCACTGTCGCTATCCGAATCGGAATCACTGTCGCTGTCCGAGTCGCTGTCGGAATCGGAATCACTGTCGCTATCCGAATCGCTGTCGGAGTCAGAATCACTGTCGCTGTCCGAATCGCTATCGGAGTCGGAATCACTGTCGCTGTCCGAGTCGCTATCGGAGTCAGAATCGCTGTCGCTATCCGAGTCACTGTCGGAATCAGAATCACTGTCGCTATCCGAATCGCTGTCGGAGTCAGAATCGCTGTCGCTGTCCGAGTCGCTATCGGAATCGGAATCACTGTCACTGTCCGAATCGCTATCGGAATCACTGTCGGAGTCGGAGTCGGAGTCGCTATCGGAGTCCGAATCACTATCATCAGTATCGCGACGTTCATCGGCATCGCTATCGCTATCCGCGTCACTATCACTATCCGAATCGCCGTCGCTGTCCGAGTCGCTATCGGAATCGGAATCACTGTCACTGTCCGAATCACTATCGGTATCACTATCCGCATCGGCATCCGATTCTGTGCCGGGATTCCACGGATGTATCGTATCCTCGCTGACATTGCCCACGTCATCTTCCGCGTGCGCGATCACATCGCCTTTGGGCTGCTTTTCGGGCGCCTCCGCCGTCCAATTGCCCTTGTCATCGGCGTAGGTTTCGGATTTTGAACCGTCCGGCCAGGTAATGATGACTTTGGAATTCGGCTCGGCCGTACCGTTGGCTTCGGGCTTGCCGTTGTGATTTTCGTCCGTCACCACGAATTCAGGCGGATCGATATGGGTTTTGATGGTCAAATCCATCTCGTTCGATGGCCCGCTTTGGTGGCCGTCCTTATCGGATTGCGTGGCGGTGAACTTGTACCTGCCGTCGGGAATCGGGGTGGTGGGTGTCATCTCCCAGGTACCATCGGGTTTTACGACAGCCGTTCCAATGACTTTTCCGGTTTCGTCTCGAACCGTGACAGTTAAACCTGGCGTTCCATTACCAGAGAACGTGGGTTTGTTATCGTCGGTCCTATCGCCAGTGGTAAGAAAGCCCTGCTTGGGGCCTACGTCGTCATAGGCGCGCAATGTCGGCGGAACGAGAGCGGTTGGCGGGGTAGCCTGGCAGTCGTCGTTATCAAGCGCCACCGCGGCGCCAACCGCCAAGAGGCCCAGCAAACCCCACAGCCACCACAACACGCCGTGCTCTTCGACGGGGATATACCAATGCAGTTGATTCTCGGCGATGCCATCGCCCACACCGTTCAAGGCTTGGGAAAAATCCACCCAGTAAGGCTGCTCGCCGTCGATGAACACCAGTTGATCGCCGCCGGCGGTGCCAGCGAAAAAGCCGCGAATCGTGAGCTTCTGACCGTCTGCGAATTCAACCACGAGATCGTTGCCTTGCAGCGCATAGTTCACCGCGTCTTCGCGGCGGGCGTGAATGATGAACACTTCGCTTTGGCTACTATCCGCGATGACCGTTTGCCCGGCGGCAACGTGCACCACGATGCCGTCGTGGCGCGCATTCTCTTCGGGCGGGGTCATGGGGAAGCCGCGGGATTGCATGAGTTCGTCATTGGTCGCCATTCGTCATACTCCTGTAGTGGGTTTGGCTGGTGCCGGCAGCGCGTTGACCACTTTGGTGGTGGCAATGCGTAACGCACAGACAACGAGGCCAGGGTGGCCTAGTTTTCAGGAGGTGAAATGTAAACGGGCGCTGGCTAGAACAACATTAGCTTGATGGCTAATGTTGCACTTCAAAAAGTCCCAATACCAAGATGGATAGTTATAGGCTAATCAAACGAGAACGGTTGTACTGCAATTGCCTATAACGCTGGTGTCACTGTGCGTGAATCATGGTGCGCGAAGCCGCACAATCCGTGCGGTGTTAGATTTGGAATGATTCGGCTTGCAGCAAATGAAACTGCTTCTTGCCGCGCCGCAAGAGGTAATAGCGGCCATAGCGAGCTGGGGAAGCACTGAGCGCGGCGGCGGGGTCGTCGATCTTTTCTCCGTTGACGCTCACTGCGCCATTGCTGATGAATTCGCGCGCGGCGCGGTTGGAGGACGCCAGCGCGGTGCTCACCAGCGCCTCCACCAGGCTGAGACTATCTACGGATTTCGTAGTTGTGGCGGGAGTGGTTGTGGCGGGAGTAGCTGTGGTGGAAATAGTGGTGGTGGGCAAGCCATCGAGCGCCAGTTGCGCGAAGTCCGCCTCCAGCAGGTGGCTGAGATCGCCGCTGAAGAGCGCCTCAGTGATGCGCTCGGCGGCGCGCAGGCCCTCTTCCCCGTGTACCAGCTTGGTAACTTCGCGCGCCAGGATGCCTTGCGCCTCGGGTTTGCCGGTGGCGGCTTTGTCACGCGCTTCGATGGCGTCGATTTGCGCCACCTCGAGAAAGGTGAAGTAACGCAGGAACTTGTATACGTCGGCGTCGGCGCTGTTGATCCAGAATTGATAGAAGGCGTAGCACGAGGTTTTAGACTCATCGAGCCAAATTGTGCCGGTTTCCGTCTTGCCGAACTTGGTGCCATCACTCTTGGTGACAAGCGGCAAGGTAAGGCCGAATACCTGCTGCTGATTGAGGCGGCGCGTAAGATCAATACCGCCGGTGATGTTGCCCCACTGATCGCTGCCGCCGATTTGCAGCGTGCAGCCGTAATCGCGGTTGAGCACGGCGAAATCGTAAGATTGCAGAATCATGTACGTGAACTCGGTGAACGAGATGCCCTCGCCTTCGCGTTCGATGCGCTGCTTCACGCTGTCTTTTGCGATCATCGCGTTGACGGAAAAATGCTTGCCGACATCGCGCAGAAACGTCAGCACGTCGAGCGGCGCGGTCCAATCCAGGTTGTTGGCGACGATGGCGGAATTCTCGCCACAGTCGAAATCAATGAAGCGCGCCAACTGTGCCTTGATCTTGGCGGTCCACTCTTGCGTGAGTGCCGCAGAATTGAGCTTGCGCTCGGCGGCCTTGAAGCTGGGGTCGCCGATCATGCCGGTGGCGCCGCCTGCGAGCGCGATCGGGCGATGGCCCGCCAACTGCACGCGGCGCAGCGCCAAGAGCGGCACCAAGGAGCCGATGTGCAAGCTCTCCGCCGTGGGGTCGAAGCCGCAATACACGGTGCGAACGGCGCTGCTGAGGTGTTCATCCAGTTCCGCGGCGGCGGAAGTCTGCACCACGAGACCACGTTCACGCAGAATCTGGGCGATGTTGGCAGGCTGTGTCGGCATGAGTTGAGGGTTCCGCCTGGGATACGGGTGTCAAAAGACCGCGCACTTTACTAAAAGCTGCCCGTTACTAAAAGCCGCCCGCCAATGTCATGTACGTTCCTGCGCGCGGCGGCTCGCATCCGCCGCGCAAGGCCCGGCCAACCATGTCCAGAAATAACGCCCAGAAATAATGGCCAAAAATCTGCCGGGCACAAGCCTTGACGAACGCCTCACTGACGTATAAAAAACACATATTTTATACGTCACAGGATACGTCCCATGAATGCCAAACTCACCCTGCGGCTGGACGAAGCGCGCATCGAGCGCGCCAAGCGTTATGCCGCTCTGACTGGTAAATCGGTTTCTCGGTTGGTAGAAGACTATTTCGCCCTGCTCCCAGACCAGGATCCGGCGCAACCTTCAAAGGGTGTCGTCGAAGTGCCGCTGACGCCGCGGGTGCGTGCCATGCTGGGGCTGTTGGAAGGCGCCTACCCAAGCGCCGAGGCGGCGCAGGAGGACTACCGGCGCTACCAGGCGAAAAAATACCTGGGGAGCGCCTCACCGTGAAGCACGCACCACACCGGATACTGTTCGACATCAATGTCGTGCTGGATGTGTTGCTGAAACGCCCTGAGCACTTTTCGGCATCGGCGCAGGTCGTCTCTCTGGCCGATCAAAAACGGCTGCATGGCCTGCTTTGCGCTACCACGTTCACCACGGTGGCGTATCTCGTTGCCAAGGCCCTGGGCCGCTCTGCGGCACAAGCGCAACTCGCCCAGTTGTTGCAAACCTTCGAGGTGGCGCCGGTGGATGGCGCTGTGCTGCGAGACGCGCTGGCGGCACAATTCGGCGGTTATGAAGATACCGTGCAACACGCAGCGGCCCAAGCCAGCCAATGCAAAGCCATCGTCACACGTGATTTGTCCGGCTTTCGTGACGCGCGCTTGCCGGTGTACACCCCTGGGCAATTCTTGTCTTGGTGGAGCGTGGAAAACGCTGAATTGAGGGGGTAGCCAGACTCAAACTTTTTGTTACAATCCGGCCCATTGCCCGTTTCAGTTGCCTGTTTCATGGGCGTTTTTTCCGTATCTTTTTTAGCTCTTGGCCTCGTTTGCACCACATGCGCTTGCTTAAACACCTAAAGAAAGAACATCTCGACCGGCATCTACCCCGGGCTCATCAATACCTCTTGGCAGGCATCATCCCCTTGATCGCCGCGCTGGCGTTCTTTCCCTCTGCGGAAAGCAAGCAGAACCCGGCGCGCGATTACATCGCGCTGGGGCCTGCCATCCCGGCCAATTTCGTGCCGCCGCTGCCGGATCTGGAGACAGTGGTGCTGGGCTCCGCGCTCATCTCGCATCTGCAACTGGAAGTGAAGCCGGGCGATAGCCTCTCGCTGCTGTTCCGCCGCGCCGGTCTTGGCCCGCAGCAGGTGGCGGACATCACCGCCGACAGCGCGCACGCCAAAGTGCTGCGTGCTTTGTACCCTGGCGACAACCTGGTGTTCGATCTTTCGCCCGGCCAGCGCGTGGAAGCGCTGGAGTTGGTGAAGACGCCGCTCGAAAGCTGGAAACTCACCCGCCAGGACGATGGCCACTACGGCCTCGAACATGTGCTCAAGGAGCCGGAAGTACGGCAAGTTTGGCGCGAGGCGGTCATCAACGATTCGCTGTTTCTCGCCGCGCAGCGCAGTTCCATCAGCGCTGGTATGGCGATGAACCTCGCCTCGATCTTCAACGGTGTGGTGGATTTCATCCAGGACACCCAGCCGGGCGACCGCTTCGGCGTGCTCTACGAAGAGCTTTATCTCGACAATCAATACGTGGGTGTCGGTCGCATTCTCGCAGGCGAGTACACCAACCAAGGCAAGACCCACCTCGCGGTGCGTTACCAGAACAGCGACGGCGACAACGGCTTCTACAGCCCCAAGGGCGAGGCCATGCGCAAGGCCTTTCTGTTGAACCCGGTGGACTTCACCCGCATCAGTTCTGGCTTCAGCCCGGCGCGTCTGCATCCTATTCTCAACACCATCCGCGCCCACAAGGGCACCGACTACGCCGCGCCCAAAGGCACGCCGGTAGTGGCCACCGCCGATGGCCGCGTCACTTTCGCCAACTACAACAGTTCCTTCGGCAATCTGATCGTCCTCAAACACGACGACCACTATGAAACCAAGTACGCCCACCTCAACGGCTACGCCACGGGCATCAAGGCCGGCACGCGCGTGAAGCAAGGCCAGGTGATCGGCTACGTCGGCGCCACCGGCAGCGCCACCGGCCCGCATCTGCACTACGAATTTCTGGTGGATGGCGTACAGCGCGATTCGCGCCGCGTGCTCGAACAGCAGGAAATCAAGCAAATGGCGCTGAGCAAAGACGAACTGCCGCGTTTCCTGCAAGAAACGCAGCCGCTGCTCGCCTCCATCAGCGCGCAATCCGATCTGGTGCGCCTGGCCCTGCTCGATACCACTACCACCTCTACCAACAACAACACTACCAACACCACTACTGCCGCCAACACCCCCAAAGCCGCCAGCAGCGCCAGCCAGAAGCGATGAGCCGGGCGCTCTACATCGGCCTGATCTCGGGCACCAGCATGGACGGTATCGACTGTGCGCTGGTAGACCTGGGGTCGGGGCTGAGCGTTCTCGATTACCTCTGCCATCCTCTCGACGCCACGCTGCGCACGACGCTGCTCTGGCTCTGCGGCAATCAAGGCCTCGATCTCGTCACGCTCGGCAACGCCGACATCGCGGTGGCGCAGAGTTTCGCCGCTGCCGTGAACGCCCTGCTCGCGCGCCAGCACCTCAGCCCCGACGCCATCATCGCCATCGGCAGCCACGGCCAGACCCTCTGGCACGAACCGCCAAAGCGCGCGCGCGAACACGCCTTTACGCTGCAAATCGGCGATCCCAGCACCATCGCCGCGCTCACGGGCATTACCACCGTGGCCGATTTCCGCCGCAAAGATCTGGCCTATGGCGGCCAGGGCGCACCGATCGTACCGGCGCTGCACCGCGAACTCTTCAGCGCCAGCGGCACCATCACCATCGTGCTCAACCTGGGCGGCATCGCCAACATCACCGTACTGCCGCCGCCAGGCGGCCAGCCTTTCGGCTTCGACACCGGGCCTGCCAACGTGCTGATGGATGGCTGGATCGCTCACCAGCGCGGCCTGCCCTATGACGAAAGCGGCCACTGGGCACAAAGCGGCACGGTGCAGCCACGGCTACTGCGGCAACTGCTGCGCGAACCCTATCTCAGCCAAAGCGCACCCAAGAGCACCGGCCGTGAACTCTTCAACCTGAACTGGCTACAAGGCCACTTGGCCGCCTATGGAGAAACCATCGCCGCAGCCGACGTGCAAGCCACGCTGCTCGACTACACCGCCGTCACCGTGCGTGATGCCGTACTGCGCTACGCCCAGCAAGGCCGCCTGATCGTGTGCGGCGGCGGTGCCCGCAACAGCGCCCTGCTCGCCCGCCTTGCGCAGCACCTGCACGGCTTCACGCTCAGCACCAGCACCGACCACGGCCTACACGCCGACGCTGTGGAAGCCGCCGCCTTCGCCTGGTTCGCCAGCAAGACGCTGCAACGCACCGCAATCGACTTCAGCCCCTTCACCGGCGCCAAAAGGCCGGTGATCGCGGGAGGGGTTTACTTCAAAGAAGCCAGCGCTTGACGCCTACTCCGCCCGCAACTCCGCCGCGCGCGCGTGGGCGGTCAAGCCTT
>JAIRJU010000252.1 GCA_031260485.1 Pseudomonadales bacterium
GTTTCAGTATCGATTGGTTAAATAAGCGCGAAAGCGCTGATCATCGCGCGCGTGCGCCCGCATTACTGGCGCACGCGCACGCTTGGCTGAACGCGGCAGGGCCAAGCGCCAAAGTCGTCGATCTCGGCGCAGGCACTGGCTCTACGCTGCGCGCGCTGAACGCCAACACGGCGCACTGGCATTTGGTGGATCAGGACGCCGCCTTGCTCGCCGAGGCGCAGCGCCGCCATGGCGCCAGCCTTGCCTTAGAGACGCACCTCGCCGATCTGCGCGAGGTTCACAACCTGCCATTACAGAATGCGCGCCTGGTCAGCGCGTCGGCATTGTTTGATCTGGTGTCGGAAAATTTCTGTGCGGCGCTGGCTGCACGTGCGGCGGCGTGCGGCGCTGCGCTCTATGCCGCGCTGAATTACGACGGCCTCATGCGCTGGGCACCCGCGCACCCGCTCGATACGACAGTACGCGCTGCCTTCAACCGCGATCAACGCCGCGATAAAGGCTTTGGGCCCGCGCTGGGGCCAGAGGCTGTGCCTTACCTGAGCAAAGCACTGCGCCAGCAGGATTACGCGGTGACGCTAGCAGAAAGCCCCTGGTTGCTGGGGCCGCAAGACGCGGAGCTGGTGCGAGAACTCTGCCACGGTTGCGCTGCTGCGGTGAGCGCCACGCTCGACGCCAGCGCGCTCGACGCCTGGCTGCGCTATCGCCTCGACTATGCCGCCAGCGGCACTTGCGTGGTGGGGCATCTTGATCTGTGGGCACAGCCTCAGTCAGCAGGCGCTATGACTGATGCGGCAGCGTGATCCGCTGAAAACGCCGCCACAAAACGATCGCGCAAGGCATCCATGCGCCAGTGCGGCGCGCTGTCATCAGGCCGTAATCCCTCGCTCCACTGCCACTGTGCCACTGCCGCCAACACCGCCGGATCGCGCGCGATAAAATGCACCGGCACGTCGCGGTTTTCAGTATCGCCGCTCACCAGCGGCGCCGGTTGATGATCGCCCAGCGCCAGCACCACCAGGTTATCGTCGCCATAAGCGCTCACCCACGCGAGGAGATTACCGAGCGCATACGCCACCGCCTGGCGGTAGTGATCGCGGATACGCGCATCGTCGCTCCACACTTCTTGCGGCGTGGGGCCTGCGGTGGCTTGCGGCGTGAACGCCGTGCCATCGCCCACCTCTTCCCACGGAATCAAATGTGGAATCGGCGTCCACGGCGCGTGCGAGGACACCAGCGCGATTTCCGCCATCACCGGCCTGCGCGGCCCCGCGCCGCGTTCCAAGCGCTGAAACGCCGACAACACGTACTGATCCGGCATCGTGATCCAATTGAAGGGCGCACCGCGATAGCCCAAATCTTTCGCGGCATAAAGCTGCTCGTAACCGTAGTAGCTACCCTCGGGCCAGGCCAGGGTGATTTCCGGCATCACACCTACCGTGCGCCAACCGGCATTATGGAACAGACGATTCAATGTAGGACGTTCGCTCAGCATCAGGCTGTCGTGACGCAACTGGCTGTCGATCCACAGCCCCGACAAGGCGGTGGCATGAGCCAGCCAGCTCAACCCGCCAACCGTAGGCGAAGTCAACCAGGCGCTACGCATCCCAAAGCCCGCGGCGCCCAGTTCGCGCTCGCCATTTTGCAGCACCTCGTTCAGCGTCGGGGCGAACAGCGCGCCTTGCAGCGCGCTCTGGCCATAGGATTCGACGAACACCACCATGACATCCTTGCCTTCCAGCACACTGAAGAGGCGCGTATCCGGCGCACCCTGCAGCGCATCCTGCGCCAATTCGGCGCGGAAAGCGCGTAAATCACGCAGACTCGCCACCGTGCGCTGCACATGTTCGCGCAGTTGATCGGAAAAATACGTGGTCGTTCGCGGCAGCCCAACCATGCGCCAGATCACGCTGAGTGCCAGCGCCGCCAGCAACCACAGCGCGGCGCGGCGCGGCTGGATTTTTTGTTGTAGCCACTCTTGCAATACCGCCAGCGCGCGCACGCTCAACCAGAAAATACTGAACACGAGCACCAGCAACAGCAGCGCCACCAAGGCCGCTCCCACGCGGCCGATCGCGCCACTGAGCAGATTCATGCCGTAGCTCAAGAGATACGCATCGAACACTGGATTGAACGCTCGCGCATAAATCTGGAACGCGGCGAGATCGGCCAGGCGGATAATCAAGCCCGCCCCCAGCAACAAGCCCAAGGCCCTGCGCAGCCAGTGGCCAGGTACCGGTAACAGCAGCAACAGCCCAAACAGCCATAGCTCCAACGGCACGAACACAAAAGACTGCGCGTTGATCCAGTCGAGGCGATTCGCCAGCACCAGGATCACGAACACAAACAGCAAGGCGGCAGGCACGCGCAGGCGCGACCCCCAGGAACGCAAGCATAAAAAAAGTGAGGACATTAAGGGTAAATCCGCGGCAAGCGGCGCAAGCGCGCGCAAAAACCGCAAGCCTAAGCCGCGGCCGCCCGCCTCGCAAGATTCGCTGGCGCTTGACAGACGTTACAGTTAGACAGTATTGCTCCACTCAAGAAGGCTCGTCCAAATGCCATTAGGCGCAGGTACGATAACGATGCAAACTACAACCACCCCCCAGAAAACCTCACCACCAGTGGCGCAGCGTCTTGCACTCGCGGCGGCTTTGTCGCTGCTTATCGCAATCGTTCTGGTCATCGTTATCCCTCAATTCGAACCTGGTTTCTTCGGCTCGAATTTCGAGGGAGCAAGCGGGTATGCCGCATTGTTCATCTTCACGCCTGGTGTTGTACTGGTTCTCACGCCGATTCTGGTTCTCTTACTACGCTACGCCAGCCCACTGATCTGCCTTGCGCTCTGGTTTTTGGTACAACTTGTTCTTGGGTTTTTCTTCAGACTCATTTTTGGCTACTGGCTGGGCACTGCCCTGTGGCTGGGCGGGCTCGCTGCGCTATCGTGGAAGATAATCAAGCAATGGCGCAGCTAGGCTAATCATCTTTTCGAGGTTGGGAGTTTTATGAAATATTTGCTCATTTTTGCTGGTTTTTTGCTGTCAGATTCTGCGCTGCCCAGCCCCACGCTGGGTGAGCCCCAAGATATTGTGGTTACAGCCACTGGAAGCGAGCCAAACAACCCGCTGTCTTGCAAGTTCTCGCTTACACCACGTCAAGTGCAGGCGTTCTTGCAAAAGGCCATTATCATTACGCCGCGTGAAAATCACGACAACTTCTACTATGGCCCCTGCTATGTCAGTGGTACCGCCACAATTCGTGGCAATCCGGTAACGTGGGAAATCAGATCGCTTGGAACAGGCCACATCACTTTCTATGAAGAGTACACTTTCATGATTGCAGACCCCAAAATGCGCTATGAAATGAGTGAGTAAGCATTAGAACTGCAAGGCGACATACCAAATTACACAGACATTGCTCCACACATCCAAATCAATGAAATCCTCATGGAATCCAGGGCAACGCCATGACCAAGCCACTCCCTCAAAGCAGCATACTTGACCACAGTATATGGGCACGCCTCTCACTGCCGTTGATGTTGCTGAGCCTGTGGCTGCCGCGCGCGCAAGCGCAGGATTTCGACGTGATGACGCCAGCGCTGCAAGAGCAGCGCCAGTGGTACCTGGACGCGCGCAGTGCGCTCGCGCGCCGTGACCGCGCCAGTTTCGAGGCGCTCCGCACGCAATTGAGCGGCTATTCGCTGCGCCCTTATCTCGATTACGCTGAACTCGCTGCCCGCCTCAATGCCTTGCCCACAGCAGAAGTGCATGATTTTTTGACTAAAAATTCCGGTACCGTATTGGCGCAACGATTACGGCAGCAATGGCTGCAAACGCTGGCCGATGCCAAGCAATGGCCACAATTGATAGCCGATTACGATGCCGCGAGCGCCACCACCGAACTGAGTTGCCAAATGCTTGAGGCGCGGCTGCGTGCAGGCGATACCACGGCGCTCGATGAGGTGAGCCCATTTTGGAACGTGCCGCGCTCGCAACCAGGCCGCTGCGATCCCTTGTTCAACGCCTGGCGCGCTGCGGGCCGTTTGACGCCCGCGCTCACGTGGGAGCGTTTCAGCGCGTCGCTCAGCGCCGGCCAAACCAGCCTCGCCACCTACCTGGCCACGCTGCTGCCACTGCGCGAACGCCAATTGGCCACGCTCTGGCTGGAAACAGCAAAACGCCCAGAGGCGCTGCGCGAGCGGGCAAACTATGCCGCTAACGCACCGGAATTGACGCCAATTTTGCTGCACACGCTGCGCCGCTTGGCACAAAGCGATGCCAGCCTGGCCTGGGAGCTTGCCGAGCACTATGCCGCGCAACAGCACTTTGCCGCCGCCGATGCCCTGGAACTGCGCCGTTACATCGCGCAGCGCCTTTTGCTGCAAGACCAGATTTCACGCGCAGAAACGCTGTTGCACGCCGATCCCGCGCTGCCTTCCGACTCTTTGGTGGAATGGCTGCTGCGCGATGCGCTGAAACAGCAACAGTGGGATCGCCTCGACACCTGGCTGCCGTTATTGTCCACCTCAGCGCAGGGCAGCGAGCGCTGGCGCTACTGGCGCGCGCGCAGTTTGCAACAGCAGGGCGCGCAAGCCACTGGCGCAGCCGAGGCGCTCTTGGCCGCCTTGGCCGAGACGCGCTCTTTCTACGGCTTTCTCGCTGCCGATCGGCTCAAGCGCGGCTATGCCATGGTGGACCGCCCGTTACAAATCAGCGACGCGGAATTCACCGCGCTGTTGACCAAGCCCGCGTTCACCCGCGCCGTCGAACTGTTTTTGGTGGGCGACGAAACCAACGCCCAGCGCGAATGGCAGCAAGCGCTGAGCGCCATGAATCCACAGGAAGTGCTGGCCGCGGGCAAATTGGCCGAGCGCATCAGCTGGTATCGCAATGGCATCACCGCGCTGAGCCAGGTCAGCTACTGGGACGATCTGGGCGTGCGTTTTCCGCTCGCCTATCAGGATTTGATCGGCGCACAGGCGCGTCAGACACAACTCGACAGCACCTTCATCTATGCCATCGCGCGGCAGGAAAGCGCCTTCATCAGCAACGCCCGCTCCTCTGCCGGCGCGCTCGGCTTGATGCAACTGATGCCCGCCACCGCGCGCGATGTGGCCAAGACCCTCAGCCTGCGGCTCGGCAGCAACCAGGACATCCTCGAACCCAGCACCAACCTCAGGCTCGGCAGCCGCTATCTTGCGCAGATGCTGCAAGATTTCGGCGGCAACCGCATTCTCGCCACCGCCGCCTACAACGCCGGCCCAGGGCGCGTCCGCCAGTGGCGTGCGCAAAGCGCCAGCGCGCAACCCGTCGACCTCTGGATCGAAACCATACCCTTCAACGAAACCCGCAATTACGTGCAGAACGTGCTCACCTATGCGGTGATCTATGGTTATCGCCTGGCGGCACCGCTACCGCTGTTGACCACGGCGGAAGCCGAGACGCCGCTATAGCCAACTTTCCTCAGCCAGCTTTCCTCGCGTACCGCAACACAGTTCACGTGCAGGCCAAAATGCTTAATACTGTGTTAAGAAATCTGCTCTAGGTTTTTCGCTCCATTTGCTGTACCCCCACCCACAAC
>JAIRJU010000057.1 GCA_031260485.1 Pseudomonadales bacterium
GCCGCAGTGGAGTGCCGATAGTTGCGGCACGCTGATGCGGGTTTGGTTGTCGAATCCGTGCGGATAGAGTTCGCTAGCCGTGGGCGCGAACAGCGCGGTGCAGCCAGCGGCTTGCAGCGCGGCGCAGTCGGCGGTGAACGTGCGCGGGTAGCGATCCAGATCTTCGTTGGCGCCGAATTGCAGCGGGTTCACGAACAAGGTGGCCAACACCGCGTCGCATTCGGCCTTGGCGGCGCGCACCAGGGCGATATGCCCCGCGTGCAGATTGCCCATGGTGGGCACGAGGCCCAGACGCAGGTTTTTCTCCGTGATGATTTCGCGCCAGGTGCGCAGCGCGGCGAGGCTGGGCAGAACGTTCAGTTCAGTCATGATAAGGACGTGGTTCCTTAATTCCCGGGAATAAAACGATACCCCACACCCGGCTCGGTTTCGATATAACGTGGATGCGCGGCATCATCGTTGAGCTTCTGCCGCAGTTTTTGAATGACATTGCGCAAATAGTGGGTATCGTTGAGGTGGGTCACGCCCCAGATTTTTTGCAGCAACATGCTCTGCGATACCAGCGCGCCGCCGGATTGCACCAGGTGCAGAAATACCGCCCATTCCTTGCGCGTGAGCACCACGGGTTCTTGATCCAGCGTTACCTTGTGGCGGTTGACATCCACTACCAGACGCTCATCGTCGAAGGTCAGCACTTCGTCGCCCTGTTTCGGCTTGATGATGGCCAGCGTGCGTTTGATGCGGGCCAAGAGTTCGTTGACGCTGAAAGGTTTGACGATGTAATCGTAGGCGCCCATTTCCAGGCACGCCACTTTTTCCACCTCGCTGGCGCGCACCGACAACACCAGCACCGGGATGCGGGTTTCCGCCACCAGGTGCTGTAACACGTATTTGCCATCCATGTCGGGCAGGCCCAGATCGAGAATGATCAGATCCGGGGTGCATTCGGCGGCGAGGCTCAGGCCCTGGTGCCCGTTGTCCGCGCTGATGACGTCCATGTGCTGCGAGGTCAGGCTGATGCGCAGGAATTTTTGAATTTGCGGTTCGTCATCTATGACTAGAATCGTCGTCGTCATCGTCGTGGTCCGTGGTCTGAGGGGTGCTGTCCGGCAAGGGAAGGCTGAGACACAGGCAATGCCGGTAAGGTGCCGGTGCGTCGATGATCCGGGCATCGCCGCCGTGCACGCGGAAGATGCTGCGGCAGATGCTCAGGCCCAGCCCGGTGCCCTTGTCGTAGCAGTCGCCGAGGCTGAATGTATAAAAAGGATTGAACACGCGCTCCCATTCGGAAGCGGGCAGGCCGGGGCCTTGGTCGCAAACCAGCATGTGCATCATGCCTTCTTCACGCCGTACTTGCAGCAGCACCTGGCCGTTGGGGCGGCTGGCCTTGAGCGCGTTGTCCACGGCGTTGAACAGCCCTTGTTCGACCAGCGCCGCGTGCACGTGCAGCACCGGCAATTCGCTGACCAGTTCCAGATGCAGGCGCTCGGTTTGGTGTTGGCGCGAGAGGCGCTTTTCCACGATGTGGTAGATTTCTTCCAGCGATACCCAATCGAGCACCAGCGGCAGCTTGCTGTGGCCGAGGCGGGTCATTTCCAAAAGGTTCTGGATGTAGGCTTCCAGGCGCTCGCATTCGGCGATGATGGAGGAGAGCAATTCGTCGGCGTCCTCGCCGCGCAGATCGGCGCGCAGATCGCGCAGCGAAGTGGCGGCGCCGAGCATGGTGACGAGCGGAGTTTTCAGATCGTGCGAAACCGACGACAGCAGCGAGGTGCGTAGCTTGTCTTCGTCGCTGCGCCGCTCGGCTTCTTTACGCGCCTGTTCCGCTGCCTGCTGCATCAAGGTGCCCTGTATCTGTTCACGCAACGACGCCAGCATTTGTGTCCAGGCCGGTTTGAGCACGGTACCGGGGAGGAAATCCCAACTCAGTTGCTGACGCGCCTTGCCGCCTTGTTCGATATTGCCGAGGTGAAAGCGGATGGCATGGTTGAAGAGCGGCCCGAAGTGGCGGGTGATGAGCGCGGGAATTGGGCTGGCATCATCGACTTGATACAGTTCCTGGCTCAGTTCCAATTGCTGGTGCAGGAATTCCTTTTGTTCCTGCAAGCTGGCGAATTGCGAACGCAGGCGCGTGGCGATGGTGGCGGCGAGCAGGCCGATCACCACGAACAAGACCGCGGTCAAGGTTTCTTCTGGCGCGGAGATGCCGAGGTCGATCATCGGCAAGGTTTGCAGCAAGGCGAAGCCGAAAAAACAGCACAGCGTGCTCAGGAGCACGGTGCGTTGATCGGCGGTGAGCGCCACATAGAGCACGATGCACTGATAGAGCAGCAGCAAGGTGGAGGTGGTGACGAAAGGCAGCGGCAGCGCGCCGAGTATCGTCACCAGGCCCGGCAAACCGAGGATGAACCCGAGCCTTAACGATAGCGGCATGGCGGAGTTGGATACCATTGCGAAAAACCGGATGAATGAGGCCATGGCGTGGCATGGGTGTGGCGTATTTTACTGATGCTGCTCGACTTTTGCCCAAAAGCCACTGGGGAATACGGCGTCAATTGCACGTTACTTTTCGTTCACGCCGCTGGCTTGTCGTTCACGCCGCCGGCTTGGCGCCGTGCGCGCCACAGCAAGAAAACCATGGCTTGCGTGAGCGTTTCCTGGGAGAATCCGGCGGCCTAAATTTCGGGAAAGTTCATCATGCAAATCACTCTCAATAGCGTCGTTCAGTTCCATTTCGTGCTCAAGGATGCCGACGGCAGTGTGCTCGACAGTTCGACAGGCAAGGATGCGATGGTCTATCTGCATGGCCATGACGGCTTGCTGCCGGGCCTGGAAAAAGCCTTGGAAGGCAAGGCGGCGGGCGACACGTTTGTGGTGACTTTGCCCCCTGGCGAGGCTTTCGGCGAGCGCCGTGAAGACAACGAAATGCGAGTGCCGATCAGCCAACTGCGCGGCGCGAAGAAATGGGAGCCTGGGATGCAGGCGGTGATTCAAACGCAATACGGCCACCAGGAGGTGACGATCCTGAAGCTGGGCCACACCATGGCTACTGTGGACATCAACCATCCGCTGGCGGGTAAAACCTTGCAGTTCGAGGTGGACGTGGTGGATGTGCGCGAGGCTACGTCCGAAGAATTAGCGCACGGCCACGCGCACGGGCCGGGCGGGCATCATCATCATTGATAACACCTTGTGCCGCTCATGGATCTCTTGACCGATCATATTTCCCGCGTCATTCAATTGGCGGTGGCGCCTGTGTTTTTGCTGGCGGCCGTTGGCCAAGCCTTGAATGTGTTATCGATTCGCCTGGGGCGTGTCATCGACCGCGGGCGGCGTTTGAACGAATTGCAGGATGCCTCGCCCGCCATGGCGGCGACGCCGGAAGTGGATGAAGAACAATACCTGCTGGCGCGGCGGGCGCGCTTGATCCATCGCGCGATCAAGCTATGCACTGTCAGCGCCTTGTTCGTGACACTGGTGGTGGTGAGTCTGTTCGTGGATGTACTGCTGGAGTTGCCGATTGATAAGTTGGTCGCGTGCCTCTTTGCGGCCGCCTTGGCTTGTTTGATCACGGCGCTGATTTCCTTTCTGCGCGAAATCGAGCTGGCCACTATCACGTTTCGTTTCGGCCCTTACAACATTACTAACCGTCGGCATCGGCGGCAGGGGGATGGTTCTTCTTGAGTTTTTAAGCTATTGCTTGGGTTGGTTGGTTTTTTCCTCGGTTGCGCAGTTAGAGATGGCGCGATAAAAACCAAACTGCGGCAGAGACTACGATGGCGCATCCCACAAGCACATTGCGGTATAAGCGTATTTGTCCAGCCTGCACTTCTATTGCAGTTTTCTGTTGAGCGATCGTGTTTTGTTGGATTTCAATCGATTGCCTCTGCTTTTCATCGAAGCGAATTTCGTCCGCTTTCGAGGCCAAAGCTTGCCAAATGGGGCTGATGAATGCCTCGACGAACGAACTCAGCCTCGGGTCGGGTATGGGCATACGCTCGATCTTGTCGTTATAGAGCTGCGGTTTGACGGCCATCACTGTCATACTCAGACGTGCGACTTTCCTTCGCAGGTCAAACGATATGACCTTGATCCGCACGCCGCCGGTCTGACCTAACAGTTTAAGCGTTGCGTCATAGGTCTGCCCCGGTTGCCACTCGTTATTGTTGCTTGCCAGGTCTGAGGCGATGATCGTTGAGTTAGGGTCAGCGGGCTCATGGATCAGAACCGCAGGTCGAGGCAGTCCGTTATCGAAGCCTTCTGGTACGCGGAACTCCACAATCACGCCACCCAGCTCGGCTGCCAGGAAACCAGGTACGTTCGGACTGCTCAGCGCCACCAAATCAATGTCGTAGGTATCGCTACTGTTCTTGAGTGGCGGATTCCACACGCGGTCGGCCGGCATCCAGCCCATCCGATGGAGGTTGGCTGTGTTGATCAAAGGGCCCCGTGGGGAAAACCTGTGGCCTGCATCGCTGAGGACGCTCATCGCACTCATGAGGTCATACGGGTCGTAATATTCCCCGGGCGCGGACCAGTTCGCCTTCTGACGCGCAGATTGATCGAAGGAATGCTCCAGCCCAAGCACATGGCCGATTTCGTGGCCAAGGAACGTGACGTTGACATCACCGGGCGCACACAGCACGCCGCGACCCTGCATTCCACCGTCGCCAAGACCGACATTAAAGATCGCAATCACGCCCGTAAATGGCGAAGTATCGACATTACTGAAAGCGTCAATCGCACCTTTGATCTTGTCCCATCGCCCAGGATGCGCGGCAATGAAGTCATCTCGTGTGGTGTCGATGGTGATCCAGCCAAATACCTGCGATCCGTCAAGATTGATCTCGCCCAAAGAAGCGGCTAAGAAGTAGTCGTTGACACCACCGGTTCCGCGACGGATCAGTAGATCGTCGTAAAACGCTACAGGATTTGGTTCGGTGTATGCGGTATCGCTGAATTTAACAAGTAGAATGGCGAACTTCTGCGATCCTTTAGTAGCCATATTTTCCCCCTGATGATTGTGCCCAAAAGGATGGGGACAGCGATTGAGTGAACATGGAATCTCCTTTGAGTAATAATGGAATAATCTAACGCCCTGATTAAACGCTGCACGCAGCCCCCCGCTACGACCTGTACAGCAGTACAGCACTGGAAGTTTTTGGGATTGCGGCGACTGTAAGTTTTCAATCTATTCTCGAAATCAAACAAAAGTTCTAAGTTGCGTAACATTTCCGTTAAATTTCTTTCGTTGTTCTGGCAGATGGTGTTCTGGCGGACAGTCAAACCTTGGTGAGTCGAAACCCTCTGGGCAAAAATCAAACGATCAAACACGATAAACACACCCAGATCTCTTACTCAGAGGGACACAGGAGCAGGAGCAGGAGTGGAGGTAAACAGAGGAGGTAAACAGCGAACAGCAGAGGATGAACAGGGATGAGATAAATACCAAGAGAAACGCGCGATAATTACAAGCAGCAGAGACAGCAGGACAGCAGAGGGACAGCAGAAGAGACAGCAGGACAGCAGAAGACAGAGACAGCAGGAGACAGCAGAGACAGCAG
>JAIRJU010000082.1 GCA_031260485.1 Pseudomonadales bacterium
GTGCCGTTGGGGAGAGTTCAGCATCCCGACACAATAACTGTTTTATCGCGGGAGGGTTGTTCTGGGATGGGGCCAGGGCTTATCTCAGGGCAGGGAGAGGTATAGCGCGATTGCCCTGAAGCACACCGCAAGAGAGTAATGCTGCCGCCATCAGAGTCTGTACAATCACTGCCTTCTTCATTAGATAATTCTTTAGACGGTTCATTAGACAATGCGTTTGGGGTCTTTCTTTCCGCTTAGCGCCGCTCCACCAGCAGTCAGCGACAAGGACGGCTCCGGTGTAAGAGACGACCACCATAATCTCCACCAAGCCACTAATCGGCGCGTCTCCCAGCAACAAGGCCGGCCCTATCGTTCCACCGGTTACGATCAATGCAAGCGCAATTGCCCAGGGTACCCAGTGGAAGCAGGTTTCTTGTGTGCGTGTCTCCGGCCTTATCACCAGCAACGGCGCCAAACCAATGCCGAAGGCGCTGGACGCCACCACAAGCGCCACCATCCCTACCCCAAACGGGCAATGCACTGCAAAAGCGTTTAACAACATTGCAAACAAAACCACCAGGAGCGCTCCAAACGCCACCGAAGGAATGAACACAGCCCAGTTGATTAAAAGATTGCGCAGGTAAGTAACAATGCCCCATAGCGTATCAAGCGATGTGGGGCCGACCTTCGGCGTGAGATAGTTGCTATAGCGCCGCAGCCAGTGAATTTCAGGCGGCTCTTTGGCCTCGCCCTTATCGCTTGGGTTGCTCTCACCGCTCGCGCTGGCAATCGCCGACGCTTGCAAGGCTTCGTTAACCTCCTTGAAGCCAGGCAACCCCGGTAAATCCTGTTGATTTCGCTGATGAATCCACGCCGTCAACCAACTGCCGATGTAACCACCCCCGGAAGCCGTGGAAAGATAATCAAACTGTTTTAACAAACCGTGGCGCGCCAGCCCTTGCAAAATGCCGAGATTGAACGTGGCGCTACGGATGCCGCCACCTGAGAACGCGAGACCGCACCACTCCTCCGACGATGCAGGGACTTCCGCAGCTTTTCGTCCATGAGCGATCGTCTCCTTTTCCTCTTTATCGACCTCACTGAACGCGACGCCATCCTCCAGAGGTCGCTTAAACCATTTGCACCTATGAGCATCGGTGCTTGGCGGCTGTGTCAAATCATTCATCGCATCTTTCTCCTTGGAAGTCATCACAAAAGGGCCGCAAGCTGAAACAATCTTGTCTTCTCTCTCCTTGGGGAAGAAAGCTAGGCAGAGGCGATATGTAACGCAAATGGCGTTTACCGTGCAAGCGGCACCGACCCTTTCCTCAACCCTCTCCCACCAGTACAAGAAGGAGCAAAACCAGCGCCTTTGCAACACCTTTTGACATTCCTCAAAACTGCCGCTAGTTTCCTCGCCATCCGGGCAGTTCACTGACCCACCCCATTAACGACAAAAAAGTCCATAACCCGGTAAAGATCAGCCTACCGCACACCCTTCCACCAGCAGGCAAGCAAGCCAACAACAAACCAAGAGAGGGAAAATCGATGCACGCCATTCACAGAACGTTTGTCCGCACTTCCTTGCGCCTATCTGTTTTGCGCCTGTCCATGATCGCGGCCAGCGCGGCACTGTTAACACCAAGGGCAGGGGCGCAAAACGCCAGCCCTCAGGTGGAGGAAATCAGCGTCACCGGCAGCCGCATCGCCTTGACTTCAGGCATGGAAACGCCGGTGCCGGTAACCTCGCTCACCACGGTGGAACTCTTCAATCAGGCGCCCGGCAACACCATCTCGCAGCAGCTCGATGTGCTGCCGCAGTTCTTCAACAACGGTTCGCCGCAGCGCGGCGACGGCGGCAACCCGTCGGTAGGCTCCGGCGGCCCTGGCGCGCTGAACATCCGCAATTTGAACAGCGCTTCCACTGGCGCCGGCATCTCGCGCACCTTGACGCTGCTCGACGGCGCGCGCGTGGTGCCCACCGACAAGCGCGGCACCGTCAACGTCGATATGTTCCCCACCGCCTTGATGCGCAGCGTGGATGTGGTGACGGGCGGCGCCTCTGCCGCGTATGGCGCGGATGCGCTCGGCGGCGTCGTCAACTTCGTGCTCAACCGCCAGTTTGAAGGGCTGAAGGTCAGTGTTGGCAGCGGGATGCACGAGTACAACTCTACCGGCAAGCAATACGAAGTTTCCATCGCGGGCGGCCAGGCGCTGCTCGACAAGCGCCTGCATCTGATCGGTTCGTTGGAGGCACGCCACATTGATGAGGTTTATGCCGATCGTACCCGCTGGGATAACTCGCAATACCAGTGGGGCTATGTCACCAATCCTGCCTGGGTGGCGGCGGGCTGTACCGTCAACGTGTACTGCGCCGCTGGCCCGCAGCGTTTGACGGTTCAGAATGTCGCCACGCTCACCGGCGCGCCGACCGGCCTGATTCGCGGCACGGGCACCTCGCTCGATTGGAAGAAATTCAGCCTGGACGGTTCGCATTTGGAGCCCTTCGATCTGGGCACCCTGGCCGCGCTGCCCGGCACCCGCGGCACTACTTCAACGCTCTCAGGCGGCCCCGAAGCGGAAATCAACTACAAGACCGCCTCGCTCGGCCCGAGCGGCATGGAAGTAGTCTCCCGTTCCAGCCTCTTCGGCGCGCAGTATGATCTCACCGACAATTTCAGCGCGTTCGTGCAAGCCATGGTGGGGCGCACAGAATCCAACGATGTCACCGCCAACGCCAATTTCAGCTACACCGATAACTTCGCGCCGCGCATCGCCATCGACAACGTGTTCCTGCCGGAAGAAGTGAAGCAAGTCATGCGCGCCAGCAACATGACAGAAATCGCCATCAACAAAACCAGTCAACAATTCGACGGCCGGCCAGAACTCGGCTCCACCCGCCGCGGCAAGAACGTTTTCACGCAGTGGCAATACAGTGTTGGCGTCAATTGGGAATTCGCGGAAAAGTGGAACCTGCGCGCCTCCTGGCAGCGCGGCGAATCCAAGCGCAATTCCACCGCCTACAACCTGCTGCAAGTGGACCGCGCGCAATTGGGCATGGACGCCGTGCGCGACCCGGCCACCGGCAAGATCGTCTGCCGCGTGCAACTGTTCAACCCCACTCTGGAGCAACTGCGCGCCTCCGTGGCCGATCGCATCTCCAACGTGCCGCTCGATCCGCACATTCCCGCCGGCACGCCAGGCAACACGCAGCCGCTGCCCTATCCGGTGGAACCGCGCGCCATCAGCGAATGTATCCCGTTCAATTACATGGGCAGCGGCAACATGAGCCAGGCGGCGATCGACTACGTGGGAACCGATCGTTTCAATATTGGCTACGTGAATCAGGATTTCGCCGAAGCCCTGGTTACTGGCAAGCTGTCGGAGGGCTGGGGCGCCGGGCCGATCGGCTTTGCCGGCGGCCTCACCTGGCGTGACCAATCGTTCTACACCTACGCCACGCCGCTGGATGTCGATATGCTGGGGCCGATGGTCAACGTGCCCAGTCTCGGCATTCGCGGCCTCGGGCCTGGCTACTCCACCAGCACCGCGCTGAACCTGTTCTCGGGCATTCCCAAGATCGCGGGGGATTCCAGCGTATGGGAATGGTTCAGCGAAATCAGTGTGCCGGTATGGCAATCCCAAAACAATGACCAACGCCTCGATACCGATGTTGCGTTTCGCCGCTCCACCTACGATCGTAGCGGCGCGATCGACAGTTGGAAAATCGGCGCCAGTTGGCAGATCATCAAAGACTTGCGTTTGCGCCTTACCAAATCGCGCGACGTGCGTGAACCGAGCTTTGCCGAACTGTTCGACGCGCAAGGCTCCGGCGAAACCATCACCGATCCCTCGTTTGGCGGCTCCGCCACGCTGATCAACACCATCCGCGGCGGCAACCGTGATCTACGGCCCGAGTACGCCACGACCAATACCCTCGGCTTCGTGTACCAGCCTTCGTTCACGCCGCTCATCGAGGGTTTGTCGGTGTCGCTGGACTACTACGATGTCAACATCAAGGATGCCGTAGCGCGCCTGACCGCGCAGCGCATCGTCGATAGCTGTTTCGACACGAAGTCGCCGGAGCTTTGCTCACTCATCGCCCGCGATCCGGCCACCAATGTGGTCACGCAGGTGCAGGATGTGTTCCTGAACGTCGCCGCCGCCAGAACCCGCGGGCTCGATCTGGAACTGACGTACCGAAAAGAAGTCAGCTTCTTCGCCGACCACCGGGAATCCGTCTCGCTGCGCGGCCTCGCAGGCCGTACTTTTGAACGCTCCGACACCGCCCCGAATTCCACCGCGCTCAACAAGGCCGGTTTTCTGGGAATGCCCGCCCTGACCGCCAACGTCTCCGGCACCTACAGCATTGATAACTATTCGGTACAGTTACAGGCGCAGTATGTGGATGCAGTAAAGCGCGACGCCAACGGCGTGTGGGTGCAAGGCATTCAGGTAGACGACAACCACGTCGCCTCGATGACCTGGTTCAATGCCCGCCTCGGCTACAACGGCGAATTGCGCAACGGCAGCACCTGGACGCTCGCGTTCAACGTGCAAAACCTCCTCAACCGCGACCCGCCACGCTTCGGCGGCGCCAACAACACTTACGACCAATACGGCAGGCGCTACAACTTGAGTCTCAATTTCAATTGGTAATAGCGCTGTTGGCTGACCAGGGGGCGCTGCCTGTGGCGCCCCTTCACCGCAAAAACACACCAAAATACACCAAAGACACACCAAAAGAGGGGAAGTAAATGAACGTTAGTCACAGAAAGCTTGTCCACAGTCACAGCAGGTTTGTCCACCGCGCCTTGCGTCTATCTATCATGGCGGCAAGTGCTGCACTCTTGTCACCAGTAACCTGGGCGCAGAGCAGCAACGAGCAAGCGGTGGAAGAAATCAACGTCACCGGCAGCCGCATCCTGCAACCGTCGGGGATGAACTCGCCGGTGCCGGTCACTGCGCTCACGCCCATCGAACTGCGCAGCTTCGAGCCAGGCGGCACCATGTCGCAGCAGCTCGATGCCCTGCCGCAGTTCTTCAACAACGGCACGCCGCAGCGCGGCGACGGCGGTAACGCGGTGGTTGGCTCCGGCGGCCCTGGCGCGCTGAACATCCGCAACCTGAACGTGGCTACCACCGGCTCCGGCATTTCGCGCACGCTGACCTTGCTCGACGGCGCGCGCGTGGTACCCACCGATAAACGCGGCACCGTCAACATCGACATGTTCCCCACTGCCTTGATGCGCACCGTGGAAATCGTGACCGGCGGCGCGTCGGCAGCTTATGGCGCGGATGCGCTCGGCGGCGTGGTCAACTTCGTGCTCGATCGTCAATTCGAGGGCCTGAAAGTCAGCCTCGGCACCGGCGTGAATGAATACAAGAGCACCGGCAAGCAATTGGAAGTTTCAATCGCTGGCGGCACCAAATTTTTGGACGATCGTTTACATATGATCGGCTCCTTTGAATCGCGCAGCACCGATGAAATCCTCAGCGATCGTTACCGCTGGAAGCGCACCGCCGAACAATGGGGCTACGTGACCAACCCCGATTGGATAAAAGCCGGTTGCACCGCCGGCGTTGCCTGCGCCGCCGGCCCCCAGCGTCTGACCATGATGAACGTGGTAACGGCCAACGATTCTCCCACCGGACTCTTCCGTGGCACCGGCACCTCGCTCGACTGGATGCAGTTCACCGTGGACGGCACCGGCATCGTGCCCTACGACTTCGGCAACGTGTCCGCCCTGCCCGGCATCCCTGGCAGCACCGCGACCATTTCCGGCGGGCCGGAAGCGCAAACCGCGTTCCTGACCTCGCAAGGCGGGCCCAGCGGTATGGAGGCGATCAACCGCTCCGTTTTCCTGGGCTTCCAATACGAGCTTTTCCCCGGCTTTCTCCCCTTCGTCCAGGGCATGGCGGGCGTCACACAATCCAACGATACTTCCAACACTGCCAATTTCACGTTCAACGGCACTTCGGCACCCTTGATTGCGATCGACAACGTGTTTCTGCCGCAGGTAGTGCGCGATGTCATGACGGCGCGCAACCTGACGCAAATCGCCGTCAACAAGCGCAGCGCGCAGTTCGATGGCCGCCCCGAGTTGGGTTCCGACCGCGAGGCACACAACACCTTTACGCAACAGCAATGGAGCGTGGGCTTCGATTGGGCCTTCATCGACAACTGGAACCTGCGCGCCTCGTTCCAGCGCGGCAAGGCCAAGCGCAACTCCTTGGCGGTCAACCTGCAACAAGTGGACCGCGCCTTCCTCGGCATGGACGCGGTGCGCGATCCCAACGGCAAGATCGTGTGCCGTGTGCAACTGTTCAATCCTACCTTGGAGCAATTGAGCGCGTCGGTGGCCGGTAGAATTTCCAACCTGCCGCTCGATCCCTACATTCCCGCGGGCTTGCCGGGCAACACGCAGCCGCTGAAATACCCGGTCGAGCCGCAGGCCATCACCGACTGCGTGCCGTACAACGTGCTCGGCAGCGGCAACATGAGCCGCGAAGCCATCGAGTACGTTGGCACCGACAAGCTCAACCTGGGCTATGTGAATCAGGATTTTGCCGAAGCCATTGCCACCGGTCAGTTGCATGAAGGTTGGGGCGCAGGGCCGATCGGTTTTGCTGGCGGGGTAACCTGGCGCGAACAAGATTTCATTTCCGGCGCCGCGCCGCACGATCTCATTGAACTTGGGCCGCCGGTGAATGTGCCCTCGCTGGGCATTCGCGGCATTCCCTCCGGCTTTGCGCTCAGCACGCCAGGCAACCTGCATCTGTTCTCGACCGTGCCCTATATCGCCGGGCGTATGCACGTGTGGGAATGGTTCACGGAAGTCAACGTACCGGTCTGGAAAACCAACAGTGACCAAGCGCTGGACGTGGACTTCGCTGCCCGCCGCTCCACTTACGACCGCAGCGGTGCGATTGATAGCTGGAAGGTCGGCGCCAACCTGGATGTCTACAAAGACCTGCGCTTCCGCGTTACCCGTTCGCGCGACGTGCGCGAGCCCAGTTTCTCGGAACTGTTCGATGCGCAAGCCTCCGGCTCCAACGTTATAGACCGCGCCTTCAACAACGAAAGCTATCTCGTCACCGCGGTGCGCGGCGGCAACCGTGATCTCAGGCCTGAAGTCGCCACCACCAACACCGCGGGCTTTGTCTACAAACCCTCCTTCGCGGAGTGGATCGAAGGCGTGCAGCTTTCCTCGGATTGGTACGACGTGCGCATCCACGATGCCGTGGCGCAGTTGGGCGGCCAGCGCATCGCCGATGAATGCGCCGCTGGCACCACCTCGTTGTGCGACTTGATCACCCGCGGCAACGATGGCCGCATCGTGTACATCTACGACGGCTTTCTGAACGTGGCCGCCGCCAGAGCGCGCGGTGTCGATACCGAAGTGATCTGGCGCGTCCAGCCCGACTTTTTGCCCGACCTGCGTGAAACCTTCAACCTGCGCTGGCTGACCGGCTACATGACTGAACGTTCCGATACCCCGCTCGGCGGCACCGCGCAAAACACCGCTGGCGTCGTCGGGATGCCCAAGCTCACCTCCAACATCACCGCCACTTACTCGATCGAGAACTGGTCCGTGCAACTGCAAGCACGCTATGTGGACTCGGTGAAGCGCAACCGCACTTGGACAGAAGGTATCGACGTGGACGATAACTCCGTCGCCTCGATGAGCTGGTTCAATGGCCGCATCGGTTACAACGGCAAACTCCAAAGCGGCGCCTCCTGGACCGCGGCACTCAACGTGTCAAACCTGCTCAACCGCGAACCGCCGCTGTTTGGCGGCACCAACGGCACCTACGACCAGTTTGGCCGCCGTTACAACTTGAGCCTCAACCTCAGTTGGTGAAGCATCAGTTGATGAAGCATCAGTTGGTGAAACGCGCTACCACCGCTCAGCCCCTGACCGCAGCAGGGGCTGAGCCATCTTAAGGCACCCATGGCACGGCGATATTCGTGGTTCTATCTGCTAGTGATCTTGTGCATGGCGCAAAGTGCATCCGCATTCGCGCAGGAGGGCGATTGCCCGTCTGTCACGGATTCCATCGTGACTGTCGTGAATGCCGATGGCTCACGGCTGCAACTGCGCTTTCACTGCGAGGCCAAGGACGCGAACCAGGACAGCGATACACAAGACAGCGTGGCGGCCGATGTGGCGTATGCGGCACCGTATGCTGATGCAGCCGCCTTTGAACAGCGGCTAACACTGGGCGCCGACCCGCTGGGCGATCCACTCCATGGCATCTACTTCGCTGACATCGACGGCGATGGCACTTATGAAGTCGTCACCAGCGGTTCCTGCGGCGCAGGGCCGAACTGCTGGCACGAGATTTACCGGCTGCAACCCAGCAGCGGCGTTCTGGAACTGCTGCTCAGCGATGGTTATTCGGAGTTGATCTACCACGATGGCTATCTGGTCATCGCAGGGCGCGCCAGTTGCTGTTCCTGGGAATATCACGCCTGGCACATGAACGAACGCCCGCTGCCGCTCACTGACAGCAACATGGACCTCATGATTTTCGTTGCGGCGTCTACTGAGGATGAGGCAATAGAGGATGACGCCGCCATATCCCCGCGCTGCACCTTCACCCAGCGGCAGGAAGAGGAAACCTGGCAAGTCATCGCGCCGCCCGGCCCAGATTGGCTATCGTTCTGCGAGATCTACGGCAGCGATTACCATGTCGTCACGCCCAGCGAAGCGCCCTCAGCGTGAGCTACTACGCTGCAAAGCGCCTGATTCAGGCTTCAGACCACCCCGCCCTGCGGGCGAGAGGAAAAATAATGTCAACGATTTGATCAAAAATGCCCTAGAGATCGAAACGCTTGCGCAGCGCCGCCAAATGGAAGCGATTTTCCGCCAGGCTGAGCGGCGCTTGCACCGTGCGCGGCAGCGCAGGCGGCACGGGAACCTCCAGGGCTTCGCCGCGCACTACGCGCTGGCAAAGCTGGTGATAGCAGTGTTCAAACACCGGGAAAATGCTCTCTTGGGTTTCCGAGGCCAGCGCAAACCAGCCGGTGGCGGCGCCTGCGAGGTACACGGCCGGATGTGACCAGCGCTGTTGCGCTTTCGGTTCAGGTTTACAGCAGGCTTCCAGATAAGCGTTGCGCGCGGGCGGCAGGCCAAACAGCGCGGGCGCGTTTTCGCAAGCCGCCACCACCGCCGCCACGGTGGGCAGATATTCCTGGTTCGTCACCAGATGCCGCCCAGCGCGCACGATCACCTCCGGCGTGAACTCCCCGAGACAATTCAGCCAATACTTCTTGGCCAGCGCCTCGCTGCCTTCTTGCGCGTAAGCCTTGTGAAACTGGTTGTGATACGCCAACTGAAACTCGCCAAACAATTGATTGATGGCCGCCACATGATCGCGCTCGTTACGCGCCTTATAGGCAAGCACCTTTTCGCTCACTCCATTCGCCTCGAGGACAGCACGCGAGTCGCGGCCAGACGCTGGCACCACGCGCTGCAACACCTGCTCGAGCGCTTTGCTGCCAAATTTTTCGTTTGAATTTTCCACTACATTCCCCTGCAACCCACAAGCCCCTGCAACCCACAAGCCCCCATTACCGACATCCAACAGCTACCTACATCCAACGGCGCGTAGTTTACCGGGCTTTGCGCCGCGCTTCAGCGCTGGCATCGGTTGACTTGGCATCGGTTGGCCCATGCGTTGGCGCGCTTGCGCTCCCCGCGCCACCTCTATAGAATGCCGCCTCTTTTTCCGCAGACGACGGCTTTGCGTCCCTGCCCAACTCCTTGTCTCACCGCCTCCGCCTTACGGCGCTTGGTCGGGAGACTACAAACCGCGAGGAGCTTCAATGCGCCACTACGAAATAGTGTTCATGGTGCATCCCGACCAATCCGAACAGGTTGGCGGGATGATCGAACGTTACACCAAGATGATCAAGGATGCCGGCGGCGCCGTGCATCGTCTGGAAGACTGGGGCCGCCGCCAATTGGCCTACCCGATCCACAAAATCCACAAAGCCCATTATGTGCTGATGAATGTCGAGTGCGGCCAGGAAGTGCTGGACGAATTGGCGTCCATCTTCCGCTACAACGACGCCATCATCCGCAACCTGATGATCAAGCGCGACACCGCCATCACCGAGCTTTCCCCGATCCAAAAGGCCGAAAACGAGAACCGCGAGCGTAAGGCTCGCGCCGTTCAGCGCGCCCGCGCCGAAGAAGAAAGCAACGCTGCCGAGGAGTCCGATGACGCCGAAGCGGAAGCTGCCGACGAATAACCAGACTGCCGAACACTTCAGGCTGCCGAACACTTAGAGGAGATCGACCATGGCGCGCTTCTTCCGTCGCCGCAAGTACTGCCGCTTCACCGCGGAAGGTATCGACTACATTGACTACAAAGACCTTGAAACCCTCAAGGCCAATGTTTCCGAAACCGGGAAAATCGTGCCCAGCCGCATCACCGGCACCAAGGCACGTTATCAACGCCAACTGGCCACCGCCATCAAGCAGGCCCGCTACCTGGCGCTGATCCCGTACACGGATTCGCACGAAGTATAAGTACGACGCCCGGGCCATGCGCGGGATAGCCGAGTACATCATGAGCGGACGGCGCCAGGCGGTGACCGCCGCGGTGCTGGTAGGCTTGATCCCGCTCTTGAACCTCCTGAGCGCCGTGGTCGTTGCGCTGGTGATTCTGCGCCGCGGCCTGCAAGAAGGGCTGTTGGTGTTGCTGTGGGCCTTGTTGCCCGCCGCCTTGCAGTGGTACGCGGGCGACGCCTCGGTGGTGTTCGCCTTGGTGGCGATAGTGCCTTTGGCCTATCTGCTGCGTAAGGGCAGCGCTTGGGCAACGGTGATTTTCGTCACCATGGGCTTTGGCATCGCCTTACAGTTGAGCCTCGTCTGGCAAAGCGGCTATGTGGCGCTGATCCGCGAGACGATGGACACGGTGTTGACGCTCATGCAAAACCAGGGCGCTCCGCCAATGCTGATACAAAACGGCGAACTGGTGCCGGCCACTGCCAGCCAGCTCACCGACATGCTGTTGAGTGTTTATGGGATCGGGAACGCCTTGGTGTTCATCACGACCCTGATGACGGCCCGGTATTGCCAGGCCATGCTGTACAACCCCGGCGGGTTCCAGGCCGAGTTTCACGCTCTGCGGCCGGAACCGCGGGTGATGCTGGCGCTGTGCGCGCTGGTGCTCGCGGGCTTGGCCGGTATGCCGGGCCTCAAGGGTTGGGTAAACCTGCTTTGCCTGGCCCCCCTCCTCACGGGCTTGGCCGTTGTCCATGCGCTGGCGGCGGGCAGGCAGGGAGGGCGCGTGTGGCTGGTGCTGGCTTATCTGGTACTGCTGCTCATACCGCCCGTGATTGTGATGTTGGGATTTGCTGACAGCGTGGTGGATTTCCGCCGTCGCTACAAACGAACCATTTAGAAGAGATCGAGGTATACGATGGAAGTCATTCTGCTCGAGAAAGTAGGCCGCATGGGCCACGTGGGCGACAAAGTAAACGTGCGCGCCGGCTATGCCCGCAATTTTCTGTTCCCTTATTCCAAGGCCATCCCTGCGACCAAGGACAACCTGGCCGATTTCGAAGCCCGCAAGGCTGAACTCTTGAAAATCGCCGCCGAAAAACTCGCCAAGGCCGAAGCCCGCGCCGCCGCCCTCAATGGTAAGAGCATCACCATCGAAGCCAACGCTGGCGACGAAGGCAAGCTGTTCGGCTCCATCGGCACCCGCGACATCGCCGACGCACTCACCGCCGCTGGCCATGCCGTGGAAAAGAGCGAAGTGCTGCTGCCCGACGGCGCCCTGCGCGAAACCGGCGAATACGACGTGGAACTGAGCCTGGGCAGCGAAGTCAGCGCCGCCATCAAACTCACTATCGTCGCGCAGAAGTAAGCCGCGCCGCGAGTCTCATGCAAGTCATGCAAAAGGGAACCTGCGGGTTCCCTTTTGCATTCCCCTACTATTCTTCATTGACTTATTCCAGTTGATCAGGGCGAAAAATTTTCCTCCCCTACAATGATCCCCGTAGGGGCGAAAAATTTTTCGCCCTGATCGCCCCCGAATCCGCTTAAGTGGCCAGCATTGGGGTAAGGATGGGGTGGCGAAGTCATCCGATACAGGTAAGAACAGGGTAATCATCTGAATATCAGGGTAATTTCCCATCTATATACCCCTTTTAAGGTAGCATTACCCCCTTCTTTGCTACCCAGATGCTGCTTCATGCACTCCCTCTCGCCGGATTACCTCGCCAAGCTGCGTTTCGATGCGCAGCAGTTGGCGACCTTGCGCGCGCTCGGTGAGTATCGGGGCAAGCAGCAGCTCTATGTAGTGCAGTCGCCCGAAGTCTTGAGCGATCTGCGTCAGGTGGCCGTTGTGGAATCCACCGAGTCCTCGAACCGCCTCGAAGGCGTGATGGTAGCGGCGCACCGGCTCAAGTCGTTGGTGCTCAAAAATGCCACGCCGAAGAGCCGCTCCGAACAAGAGATCGCGGGCTACCGCGATGCCTTGGGCTTGATCCACGAAAGCGGCGAGCAAATGCCGTTTTCGGCAGGCACCGTGCAGCAGCTCCACGGCATCTTGTACCGCTACATGCCCCAGATGGGAGGGCAGTGGAAGGCCACGAACAACGACATCATTGAGCGCCACCCCGATGGCAGTTCACGCATCCGTTTTCGTCCAGTAGCGGCGCACCTCACGCCCATGGCCATGAATGACCTGATCGCGCGCTATCGCATGGCGCTGGATCAACACCTGGCTGACCCCTTGGTGTTGGTGCCATTGGCGATCCTCGATTTCCTCTGCATCCACCCCTTCCCGGATGGCAATGGCCGCATAGCGCGGCTGCTGACCTTGCAGTTGCTCTACCACTTTGGCTATGCCGTGGGCCGCTTTATCAGCCTGGAGCGCATCTTCGAGGAATCGAAAGAGAGTTATTACGAAACGCTGGAGGCCAGCTCCCAAGGCTGGCACGAAGCCACTCACAGCAGTTCCCCGTGGCTGGACTACTTCTGGGGCGCACTGCTGCGTGCCTACAAGGAATTCGAGGAGCGAGTAGGCACCATCGAACGCGGGCGAGGTGCCAAAGGCGACCGCGTGCGCGCAGAAATCCGCAAGCGCCAACGGCCCTTTTCCATCTCGGAGATCGAGGAGGCTTGTCCTGGTGTCAGCCGCGACATGGTGCGCGTAATTCTGCGGGCCATGAAGGCCGAAGGGCTGATTGAACCGAACGGCAAAGGCAGAGGCGCCACATGGCGGCACAAACAGCCATGATCTGTGCTGGGCGGCCCTGTGCTGAACTGCTACTGCCCGCCAATCAAGCGGCTTTCCCACAGCACCTGCGTGTCGAGCGGCTGTTTGTACACCAGTTTGGCGTCGAAGTTGGTGCCGTCGTAACCCAACACTTCATAGAGCGCTTCGAACGCGCTGTTTTTCGCGTCTTGCACGGCGGGCACGGCGGCTTCCAGCGTGCGCAAACTCGACAGGCTGGTCACTTCTTCGGACAGGTTGAGCAGGCCCTCGTCGCGCATCCCGGCAATGATGACGAACTGATTGCCCGCAGGCGCTGGAAACGTGGATAACATGCCGTAGTCGCGGTAACTGGTTTCTCCTATCGACAACCCCGAGGAGCTGTCATACAGCGTATTGTCGTCCAGCGCATAGAGTTCATCGTAAGTCATGCCGAAGGCGAGGCCGGAGGCGGCGAAAGCAAGATCGGTGAGCCCCTGCAAACCGCTCAGGTAGCCAAGATAAACCACATGCCGGCCCACCAGATCAGTGGTGCTGAACTTGCTCATCAGTTTGATCTGTACGCGCTTGCCAACCGTTTCCGGCCCCAGCGCCTTGAGCACCTGCGCCAGCGCGGGCGCCACACTGGTGGGCAAGTAACTGAGATCGAGATTCATGTAGTCATGCGCGCGGCCCTCGCGCTGCGTCTTGAGTAAATCATTGCGCGAGTTGATGTCGAACTCGCGCACCATGCGCCGCACGTTACCCGCGGCGTCCGTCTCGCCCATGATGTAGTAATCGCCCACCAGAATCAGAATCGGCAAGTCGTCGTCGAGCAAAGGTCGCCATAGCCGCGTTGCGGCAAAGGGATTGACGGACGCTACCCTGGGTGCCTGAGTGCGCCCCTGCCAAAGATCGAGCAACAACAGCGCAATGGCAACCAAGGCCAGCGCCACTGCCAGTAACCCTCGGCGCTCACGCGGACGCTCCACCACCACATCGCTCACCGCGTCGCCTTCGCGGTTTTCACCGTTATGGCTGGCCGTCAGCATGTACTGACCTTTGGGAATATCGATGCGCCATGGCTCATCGCGCCCATAACGGGCGTAATAGGCGCTGAGTTTGTTGCGCAGGTGATAGACGTGGACACGGACGATGGAATCCTTGCCAACATCGAAATCGCTGTCGCGCCCCAGCACATCCATGGCGATGGCGACTTCCTTGGGCGTGCTACCAGCGATGGCCTGCTCTACCAGATAGTCCAAAATCGCGGCATAGGTCTTGGAGCGGCCAAGCTCGCCACTCTGGATGATGCGCTGGCACAGCGCTCTGAGTGCGTCGGGTTCGATCATGCGGTCACAGGGAAATATAGTGGTCTGGCATTGTTGCAACACTTACCGCTGCCTCCAAGCATTTTCACTGACAAATTTTAACGGCAGCACCGCGCTGCGCGGCACGCCGTCAATATTGCCGCCGCCACCAAGGCCGCAGAAGTTGATGACAGAAGTTGATGAAAAGTTGATAACCGCTGCCCCCGCCCCTCTTCCGGCGCTGCGGTGCTGGTATTATTCTGTGTCGCTTCAACCCCTTCAGGAAAATTCACGGAGAGCACCTCATGAAACGCCATATTGCGCACGTAGGTTTGACACTGGCCCTCGTGGCCCTGGCCGCGGCCTGTACCAATACCCCAAAGCTGACGCCCGCCGAACGCTTGGCGCTGTACCGCGCCAATGCCGAGGAGCCGGTGTCAGGTTTTTCGATGCTGGCGAGAAATTTCAACAGTTGGTCCGCGCTTGGCGATCAGGCTCTGGCCGTTTGGCCCCAGCCAGGGCAAGCCTATCTCTTGGAATTGGGCAGCCCTTGCCTGGATCTGAATTTCGCCAACGCGATTTCCATCAGCAACTTGATGGGCCGCGTGTCGTCGGGTTTCGATAGCGTGTATGTCCGCGGCAGCGGCGGCACTCCCTCGATGCGCCTGCCCTGCCGCATTGATTCGATCCGCCCGCTCAACCTGGCCGCACTGCGCGAAGCCAGCAATGCTGCACACACCGGCGCCGACGCGATCGAACGCCCGGCGGAGCAGCAGCAAGCGCAGAGTCAATAAATAAAGATCGAAAGCGCTCTGCGTTAGGGGACAAATCTGACTTCCACACGCTTGCCCAGCGCCGCCGCATATTTTTTCAGTGTCGCCAGCGATGGCGAAGGCTTGCCTGTGACCAGCGCGCTTTCCAGGCGTGCAACTGCTGGCGCGCGGGTGCCCATGCGCTCGGCGACTTGCGCTTGCGTCAAACCGGCCTCGGCGCGCGCTTTG
Organism: Pseudomonadales bacterium; assembly: GCA_031260485.1. Taxonomy (GTDB): domain Bacteria; phylum Pseudomonadota; class Gammaproteobacteria; order Pseudomonadales; family Pseudohongiellaceae; genus CAILUG01. The sequence continues at coordinate 15,512 of JAIRJU010000082.1, forward strand.
AGGATGGCATCGAGCATAGGCATTTCTTCGCGTTCGATGCGTTCGTATTCGGCGCGCACGACGGGATCGGACAATAGGCGGGCTTTCAATTGTTTATGCGTCAGCATTTTTGACCTCCTTCAAACGGGTTTCAGCAATCCGGCGTTCCGCCAGTGGCGTTTTGTCGGTCTTTTTCACAAAGCTGTGTAGCATCACGATCCGCCGTCCGACCAGCGTGCAGAAAAACACTCGAGCAATACCCTCAGCCCCCTTCAGACGTAACTCGAACAGACCGTCTCCAAACGCTTCGGTATGCGGTTTGCCAAGATTGGGGCCGCTGATTTCCATTCGATCAGTCAAGTTGAAATAGCGCGCCCGCAAGGTGGGAGGCAGCTTCGTAATGTCAGCTTGCACGGCGGCGCTGTAGTAATGGATAGAGTAGAGCATGAGTTGATATTAACAAATATGTTAATCACTCCCAAGACTCTCTGTGCCGATCCTCTGCACTGTGCTGGCGCACGATTATTTGGCAGATGGCGAGGTTGCGGCGATTCCTCTCCCTCCTCCCGCCCTGTAGTATTGCCCCTCCGCCAGCAACCGCTGGCGTAGCGCAGCCCTCACGATGCCCGAAACCGCCAGCCAGGAAAAAATCACCACACTCAAAGTTCCCCCGCACTCCATCGAGGCGGAGCAAGCGGTGCTGGGCGCGCTGATGCTGGATGACAGCCGCTGGGATGGCGTCAGCGAAGTATTGCTCGCCAGCGATTTCTATCGGCGCGAACACCGCTTGATCTTCGAGGCCATGTCGGCCCAGGCGCGCGCCAGCAAGCCGATCGACGTCATCACGCTCAGCGAGGCGCTGCTCGCCGCCAAGCAATTGCAGGAAGCGGGCAGCCTCGACTACCTCGGCGAACTCGTCACCAACACCCAGAGCGCCGCCAACGTGGTGGCCTACGCGCAGATCATCAAAGAGCGCGCGGTGCTGCGCAAACTGATTACGGTGGCGCACGGCATCGCCGACAGCGGCTACAACCCCGAAGGCCGCAACAGCGCCGAATTGCTCGACGCCGCCGAACAGGCGGTGTACCGCATCGCCGATGAGCGCCCCAGCGACGGCGGCCCGCAGCCGCTGACGCCCATTTTGAAATCCGCCGTGGACCGCATCGAAAAACTGTTCGAGTCCCAAGGCAGCATCACCGGCCTCTCCACCGGCTTCAAGGATCTCGACGACATGACCTCCGGCCTGCAACCGGCGGACCTGGTGATCGTGGCGGGAAGGCCCTCCATGGGCAAAACTGCCTTCGCGATGAACATGGTGGAACACGTGGTGCTGCACAGCGACAAACCGGCGCTGGTGTTCAGCCTGGAAATGCCTGCGGACAGCCTTGTCATCCGCATGTTGTCGTCCATTGGCCGCATCGATGCCACGCGGATGCGCAACGGCAAGCTGGAAAACGAAGACTGGGACAAACTCAGCACGGCGGTGGCGAAGCTGCGCAACCGGCATCTCTTCATCGACGACACTTCCGGCCTCAGCCCTAGCGAGATGCGCGCCCGCGCGCGCCGTGTCGTGCGCGAGCGCGGCGAACTGGGTCTGATCATGGTGGACTACCTGCAACTGATGCAGGTGAAGGGCTCCACCGAAAATCGCACCGGCGAAATTTCCGAAATTTCGCGCTCGCTGAAATTGATGGCGCGCGAATTCAACTGCCCGGTCATCGCGCTGTCGCAGCTCAACCGCAGCCTCGAACAACGCCCCAACAAGCGCCCGGTGATGTCGGCTCTGCGTGAATCCGGCGCGATCGAACAAGACGCCGACCTCATCATGTTCGTGTACCGCCACGAGGTCTACGACCCCGAACGCATCGAAACCAAGGGCGTGGCCGAAATCATCATCGGCAAACAACGTAATGGCCCCATTGGCACCGTGAATCTCAGCTTCATTGGCCGCCATACGCGCTTCGAAAATTTCATGCCGATGCACGCGGGAATGCCGCCGGGCGGCTATGGCGAATAAGGCCAAACTCAAATTCGCGTTTGTCTGCAACGACTGCGGC
>JAIRJU010000110.1 GCA_031260485.1 Pseudomonadales bacterium
TTCAAGCAATTGCACTTTTCCTTCCGTCACCAGCACTTCAAGCTCTCGTCCGAGCGCGGTGTGCTGCACCGTGAAGGCGGTGCCAAGCGCCTCCACCACCCGCGAACCGGCATGAACGCGAAACGGCCTGCTCGCATCCTTGGCCACACTGAAAAACCCTTCGCCATAATCCAAAAACACATCGCGTACATTTTTGTCGAACGAAAAGCGGATTTTGGTGTTGGTATTGAGCGTGACGATGGAGCCATCCGCAAGATTAAGCTGCCGCCGTTCGCCCACGGCTGTTGCATAACTGTCATTGAACACATACGACTGCCGCCACTGCTCCACCTTCTTCACGCCGATAAACACACTCATCAGCACGGCCACCGCGGCGAGCAGCCCCAAGGCCAAGGCCATGCCGGGCCAACGCTTTTCGCGTGGCGGCGCGGGCTTTTCTTCCAGAGGAAAAATTTCGGAAAGTTCAGACAAAATCTCGCTTTGATCCCACATGATTGCCATATTGATCAGCATCTTGGCGTGGAACGCATCAGATTCCATCCACTGCGCCAATTGCGCCAGATCCGCATCGGAAGCGCCCTTATCCAGGCGCGCAAGCCAAGCGCAGGCTTGTTCACGAATCTCCTCACGATACTTCCGCGGATCCGTGAACGGGATGACCTTATTCTGGATGACCTTACTGATGACCTTGTTGTTCAAGGTTTTCTAGCCTCCTTGTCTGTGCGCCTTGCCACTGCCGCGAGTAAGCCAGATTCGTCCCAATAACCTTTATCAACCAGATACTTGCCTGTCACTTCCATGCCCTTGGCGACATGTTTCTCCACCATGCTGGCGCTGATGCCAAAGCGTTCGGCGATTTCCTCCTGGCTCAAGCCGTAAACTTTCTTCAGTATGAAAACCCGGCGGCAACACACGGGTAACTCGGCAACGGCGCGGCAGAAATAAATGAACATTTCCTGGGCTTGATACCGCTCCTCAACGTTATCCATATACAGAAAAAAATCATCGTCGAGCAGATCATCAAGGCAAAAATGCCGCTTTTTATCGGCGCGCTTACTGAAGTTGAGCGCGATGTTCTTTGCCGTCTTCATCATGAAGCCGCGTGGGTTTTCAATGGTTTTCTTGCGGCTTGCCGCATAGGACAACACGAAGGTTTCTTGAATGATGTCTTCTATCTCATCCGGCCTGACCATGCGCCGCACCGATTTGAACAGCAAGGGCCGTATGGCAAGAAAATTGTTTATCCAACTGTTACTCGTGGCTTGCTTTATTCGTGCTTTCTTATCAACGATGCGAGCCTTTGCATCCGCCTCATCATCTCGTTGCTCGTGCATCTCGCTTCCCCCTCCCAAGCCCCGCGCGCGAACGGACCTTGACTGTTCTTGTAGTTTTGGATGCCTTCCACTTTTCTTAACAACTCAGCGCAAAAAATCCTCACCCCTCTGTTCAGAACATGCGCAGCCCTGTGCCGCCAGCGCACAAGGCTAGTGACATAAGAGGAGGATTCTGAAATGCGTTGGAAGAGAGGCCGAACTTGAACAGGGGCGCCAGCGCTGTAATCAACAGCCAGGGAGGGTGCTGCGCCTTTGGCGGCCGTTTGCGGCCAGGGATGGCCGCAACCGAGCCCCCAGGGATGGGTTCATGGCGTGCCGCCAAAGGCGCAGCACCCTCCCTGGCCTATCACCAAACTCAACAAGCGCCCCGGCTGCCAGCTGAAAGGAATACTCAGCGCTTCACCACCCGCTGCGAGCCGCTGTGGCGTCCATCTGGCGGCTCCTGTATTTGATCTTCGATGATCAAGCACTGACCAAGCGCCGCCAGCGCATCGATCACGCCGTCGATGCGCGAGGCATGATCGGGGTTGACCAACCTTCTGACCGCCCCTTCTGAAACGCCCAGGCGCTCAGCCAAGCCCACATTGCTCACGCCCTGGGCACGCATGGCCGAACGCAGCGCCAGTTTGGCGGCAACCAGTGGCGCTACCGGCACGATATGCTCGCGGGGTTTTGGCAGTGACGGCACCGGCACCGGCCTGCCTTGTTCAATGTACCCCGCCAACGCCGCACCCAGCGCAGCGCTCATCTCCTGGATGGCTTCCACGACCGTAGCCCCTTCCGTCAGCGCTTCAGGCACATCTCGCGCGCTGGCGACATACACGCCATCTTCGTCAGGTTCAAGCCGAACTGGATATGCGTATTTCATTTTCCCACCCTGAAAAGATCTTGCAGGCTGATCTCCAACTGCCGGCACATCGCTCGTAGCAGCCCTTTGCTGATGTCCTTCTTTCTGTCCTTGAGCGTCGTGAAGCGCTCACCATAATAAAGACGGCCATGGCTGCCCTTGCCATCATTGGTGTAACGCACCGGCGTTCCAGTAAGCGCGCCCAAACGCCTGACACGTTGCTCGAATTCGCTGCCTTTCACTGAATGACATCCTGTCGCAGAGGTGAGAATCGTACATTTATGTACGATAGTCAAGACCCTCTTCAACATAACGAAAGTCATGATGAAGAGAGTCGTGATTAAAGAGAGTCGTGATGAAAAAAGTCCTGACTACTGGATCAGTATAGCCAGCCGCGAAAAACCTGCCGGAGAAATGCTGGGCTTACTCGTAGCGCAAGGCCTGAACCGGGCGCGTGCCCGCGGCGCTGAACACCGTGGCGCTTACCGTCAGCGCAACAACGAGACTGACGAGCAATCCCGCAACCACACAGACAGGTACTAGCCACCAGCGCTCAATTTGATAAGGAAAGCGTTCCAGCCAGCGCAACACCGCCCACAGCGCCAGCGGCCACGCCAGCAGATTGGCCCACAGCAGCGGCCTGCCAAACTGCCGCAAAAACAGCGCCACAATGTTGCCGAATGCGCCGCCCAGCACGTTGCGGATGCCGATTTCCTTGGTGCGCCGCCGTACCTCGAACGCCACGAGGCCGTAGAGCCCAAGGCAAGCCACGATTACGGCGAGCGCCGAAAATCCCAACAGCAGGCGGCCTTCTTTTAGCTCTCTGTCAAAGAGCCGCTGCACATTGTTCTCCTCGAAGTCGACACCGGCTTGGCCAACGCCGATCACCTCGCGCCAGACGCGCCGCAAGTCATCCGCAATGGTTGGCATGGCTTTCGGATCAACCTTCAGCGCGAAATTCCACGAGGCCAGCGTTTGTAAAGCGTAGGCTTCGCTGCGCGGCGGCATACGCAGTGAGTTGAATTGGTTATCCGCGATGACACCGATGATTTCCACTGGCACTTGCTTGCGTGTTCTACCCTCGTTGATGGTTTCTTCGATCACCGCCCCCACCGCCTCGGCAGGATTGGCAAAACCCAGTGCCCGGCTCGCCGCTTCATTGATGACCAAACGGCCGCTGCTTCTGGAAAACGCCGACCCGCCAAGGCGATACGCCGCTTCGCTTGGATTTTCCAGCGTTGCCAGCGTCATCTGGCCGGCGCCATCACGTTCCGCGTCAAACAAGCGGCCAGCGCGCAAGCGCATGTCGTAGATCGAAAAGAAATCGTAATCGGTTTGGTAGGTATTGACCGTGATGCTTGCCGCGCCATCGCCTCTACTCAATTCCCGTGTATTTTCTTGCCCGGTATTGACGGGACGTGAAGCCAAAGCAAGCTGCTTGACGCCAGGAAGCGCGGAGATCGTGTTGCGCAATGCGGCAATTTGACTTGCCGTGTTGCTCCACACTTGCAAAGTCACCACGTTCTGTACGCTGAAACCAGCATCGCGCTGCCGTATGTAAGCCAATTGCAGGTACACCACGATGGTGGCAACGATCAGCGCCGTGGCGATCACAAACTGAAAACCCACCAAGAGCTTGCGCAAGCCAGGAACGCCAAGCGAACCACTTTGACCTCCGGGCCTGAGCACGTGATCTGGCCGCTGCCGAGACAGCACCAGCGCCGGATAAAGTCCGCCTATCGCCCCTACTGCCAGCACGAGCGCCACCAGAGCCGCCCATGTCGATCCCTGAAACAAGCCGAGACCCAGCGTCGTTCCCAGCAGCGTCGCAAACACCGGCAGCAACACCTTGAGCAGTACCAAGGCCAATCCCAGTGCAATGGCGGTAAGCAACAAAGATTCACACACAAATTGCACGAGCAAAGCGCGGCTCAAAGCGCCCGCTACTTTACGTATGCCCACCTCCCGCTGACGCTCAACGCTGCGCGCCAGATTCAAAATCACGAAATTGGCCAGACTGATCGCCAGCACCAACACGCCAATTACACCGAAGCCGTTGACCGTGGCCTGAAAACCACCCGGTCCATCGGTCGTTATGGGATTGAAATGGATGTCTCCCAGGGACTGAAAACGATAACGAAAAAGATCCGCCAGCGTGCTCCCTGGCGCCATTGCAAAACGCAGTTGCACTTGCGTTTGCACGAACTCGTTCAGACGCGCCGCCAGATCCTGGGGTGAAACGCCTTTACGCAACAGAAAATAGCTGCGCGCTGATCCAGAAAGCCAGTCAAGGCGTTGTGCTTCCGGGAAAACGTTTTCATCCAGCAAGCTGAAATTATCGAATCTTAAACTCCGTGTTACATTTCCAGCCGGGATACGATAAATGGCTACCACTTGGAAAAGGGGACCACCCATTCCCGACGCCGCCAAACTCAAGGTCTTGCCCAGTGCAGGCTCGCCCCCAAACAAACGCGCGGCACTCTCTTCACTCAAGGCGATGCGATCCGGTGCCGCAAACACATCCTCCAGGTTGCCAGCCACCAGTTCAAAATCAAGAATGTCGAGCAGATCGCGGTCTGCCATGAATACTCTTTCATTGAATTCCTCGCCACCTACGAACATCCGGCTGCTACGGGTCGCTATTCTGGCGGCGGTTTCTATTTCAGAAGAAAAGAAATCCCGTAACCGCGGCGCTGCCATGAGCGAGACATCGTCCCTCGTCATTACAGCATCAACCGCTTGTAATTCACTGACAAGACGCACGATCCGCCCCGAATTTTTCCAATGACTATCCCAGGTGTATTCATCACGCACATAAATGCCAACCATCAGAAAGGCGCATAATCCCAGCGCCAAGCCAACGATATTGATACCCGCGCTCAGCTTCTGCCGGCGCAGATCACGCAAGAATACTTGAAAGTAATTGCGCCACATGCTCATGATTTTTTCCTCTGTTGTTGTTCATGATTGTTATTCGTACCGCAATGCCAACACCGGCCTTTGACTTGCCGCTTTCGTTGTAGTCCCTGCCACCGTCACCCAGGCGATGGACCAAGCAATAAATCCTGCCAATGCACAAAGAGGAATCAAAATCAGCGCATCAATCTGGTAAGGAAAGCGCTGCAACCAGGCCAGCATTGCCCATAGCGCGATCGGCCAAGCGATGCAGTTGGCCAAGAGCACAGGCTTGGAGAACTGCCATAACAGCAAGGTGACAAGCTCCCACACCTGGGCACCCAGCGCTTTGCGGATACCGATTTCCTTGGTGCGATGCTCCATGCTGAATGTGGCGGCGCCATACAAACCCAGACAAGCAATGAAAATGGCGAACAGTGAAAACACATTTAACATCTGTCTTTCTTCACGCTCTTGGGAAAATTCGCTCACCAGCAAGGGTTCGATGAAACTGGCTGTAAACACCGCATCCCCCATCAGAGCATTCCAAGCACTGCGCAGATTTGTCATGAGCATATCAGAACTTCCGGTATAACTGACACTCAACACATCGCTGTAAAGTAGATTGAAAAAATATATTTCTGGACGTGTTACCGACTTCAACGAATAGAACTGATTATCAGCAACCACACCGATGATGGAATAGGTACTGACAATTTGGCCAGAGAAATTCTTATCAATGAGGACTTTCCCTATAGCCGCATTGGGATCGCTGAAACCGAAAAATCGGGTGGCGGCCTCGTTGATAATCGCAGCTCTATGGCCGGCGGCACTCGCCCCGCCTGCAAGCGCAGGCTGATCCTGATCAAGGGAAAAATTGCGGCCTGCTACCAACGCAATGTCATACGTTGGAAAGAAACTTTCATCGACAAAGGTACTGGCAAGAATGAAAGATTCGTCCGCCCCGCCTTCCAACTGATGCGCAGCACTCATTCTGGCAAATGCCGTGGTAGCCATGGGGTGATAGCTGGAAAGGCTGGCATCGATAACCCCTGGCAAAGCCTTTATTTGCTCTCTCAATACCTGTTTGTTGTCGTTCACTACCTGCCGGCCAAACAGATCAGTGATGAAAACCAGACCGTTCTGTTTGAAACCAGGATTACGCTGGCTGACGAATTCAACCTGAAGGTAGATGACACTGGTGGCAATGACAAGCGCGATGGCAACCCCGAACTGAAACACCAAAAGCATATTTTTGAACCGGGATAGCGCAGTTACCTGTTGCATCGAACGTAATTTCAACACCAGCGCGGGCCGAAAATTCGACAACATCAGCGCCGGATATAGCCCGCCGAGCAAGGCTGCTAGCAAATACACGCCTACGATATTCAGGTAGGTATCTGGCTTACTGTAATCAACTTGCAACGACATTCCCAACCAATAGATCAAAATTGGCGACAGCAATTCCACCAGCACCAACCCTATCAGCAACGCCATCCCTACCACAACGAAAGACTCCCCCAGGTACTTCAGCAACAACTGTTTCTTATTGGCGCCAAGGATTTTTCGGATGCTGACTTCCGCCGCATAGCTGTCGGATTTCGCCAACGTGAGATAAGCAAAATTGATGCAGGCAATCAACAGGATGAGTATGGCAATGACAGCAAAAGCCTGTACGGCGGTGCGATTGCCCGCTTCTCGCACATTTTGAAACGTGGGATCAAGATGAAGATCGCTGATGTTACTCATATCAAAGAACAAGCGATCACTCGACTTGGTATTTGGCCCCGGACTCAGCGGTGCCACATCGATATTGTTATCCGATATTGCGCCGAGCCGCACCCGAACAAGATCAGCGTTTACCTCAGACTTGAGCCGCAGGTAACTCGCCACCGGCGCCTGATACCACGTGTCCAGCGCCGCGCCAAACAACGCGGGCTCGATGGCTTCATCAAAACGGATCAACGCCGGTAGTTCAAGCACTGAATTGTCAGCCGGCATTCTGTAGACGGCAGTGACGCGATAGTCGACCGTACTCGACGGATATTCGATGGTAAGGGTTCTATTCAACACGTCGTCAGTGCCAAACAGTCTGAGCGCTTGATCCTCTCGCAACGCTATGCCTGCCGTGTCGTTCAAGGTATTTTGCAGGCTACCCGCAGCAACATTCAGCGCAAACAACGTATTGAAATCAGGATCAACGGCAACCACCGTGCTCTTGAACCTTTCCTCCTCCACACGATAAGTGACATTCAAGGTTCTGGCGCGAGCCGCCAGATCGATTTCATCTGCAAATGCTTCCCGCATAGCAGGCACCAACAAGGACGACGTAGTAGCCAGCCGATAAGGCGCACGCCCAGGTAAATCAAAATTGGTGTTCAACCGATAGAGGCGCTCGGCATGTTGCCAGTGCTTGTCATACGAGGTTTCATGCTGCACGTAAAAAACAATGATCAAACTCGCCGCCAGCGCTATCGCAAGACCTGCGATGTTGATCCAGGCCAGCGCACGATTCTTGCCAACGGCACCTGCAACGATTTGCAGAAATTGTTTGATCATTGTTTATTCACCTCACATTACGGCATAAATGGAGCGATTTTTTATTCGTAGCGCAATGCCAACACCGGCCTCTGGCTCGCCGCCTTCGCCACGGTGCTCGCCACTGTCACCCACGCGATGCAGAGCGCGATGGCGCCGCTGCCGATGAAGAGCAGCGGCGTGAGGTCGATGCGGTAGGCGAAATTTTGCAGCCAGCGACTCATGGCAAAATAAGCGACTGGCCAGGCAATGAGGTTCGACAGCAACACCAGCTTGCTGAAGTTGTGGGTGAGCAGCAGCACGATGTTCCATACCGGCGAGCCCAGCACCTTGCGCACGCCGATTTCCTTGGTGCGCAGCAAGGCGTCGTAGGAGGAGAGGCCATAAAGGCCCATACAGGTGATCGCAATGGCGAGCACCGCGAAGATGCTCAGCACACTGCCCTGGCGTTCTTCGTTGCGGTACAAACCCGCGAATTCATCGTCCAGAAAATAACGCGACATGGCTTGATCGGGATGCAGGTTTTTCCAAGTCGTATCAATGTAGGCCAAGGTGTTTTGCAAATCCCTGCCACTGAGTTTGAGCGTTATCAGGCGCAGGCCAGGGCGAGTTTGATCTGTGATTCTATTGACTGGTTCGGGCGGAATGGCATAAGTGATCGGCCCTTGTGGCGCCTGCACCGAACCATGCTGCACATTGGCTACCACACCCGCCACAGTGCCTTGTTCCATGCCACAGCAAGAAAGGCTCACTTGTTTGCCGATGGCCTGTTCCGGCGTCCAGCCCAATTGCCGCACGGCCAGTTCATTGAGAATGAACGCGCCGCTGCCATGGCCAACCGTGGGTATATCGGTACTGAACTCGCGCGAGAAAGTGCGGCCCGCCTTTAATTCAATACCGTAAGTTTCAAAATAATCGAAGTCCACCAGCATCACCGGCATGGCGCGGGTATTCGCACCGCCTTCGTATTGAAAGTAATAGTTGCTCTCTACCGGGGCGGTTGGCAGGGTATTGGAGGCGGTTACCGCAACAATGTTGGGGTTGGCCAATAACTGTTGTTTGAGCAGATCCCAATCGCGGCCAATTCCTTCGCCGATGTTGCTCAGTACCACGACGCGCTCCTTGCTGTAGCCAAGCTCGATGCCGCGGGCAAACAAGAGTTGCGATTGAATCACCCAAGCGGCAACCAAAAGCACCACCGCCGTGGCGAACTGAAGCACGACCAGCCCCTTGCGCAGCGTTTGCCCTGTGGCGGTGTTGGATTTCGCCCCGCGCAATACGGTAGCGGCACGGAACGACGCCAGATACAGCGCAGGATAGCTGCCTGACACCAGCGCCACACTCAACATGAGCACCGGCAGCACCCACAAATTGGATAAAAGGTCTAAATCCAATTGCTGACTTACCAATGAGTTGAATGCCGGCAAAATCAGTTCCGCGCCCATCACGCCGAGCAATACCGCCAGCGCCGTCAACAACAACGCTTCGCCAAGAAATTGCAGCGCCACCTGGTATTTGCTCGCCCCAATGGCTTTGCGCACGCCCACTTCACGCGCCCGCCGCGTGGCGCGAACCGTCGCCAGATTCATGAAATTGATGCTGGCCACCAGCAGCACCACGATGGCAATGCCGATGAAGGCGCGTACGGTTGTCATGCTGCTGGTCGCCTTCACTTCGTCGTTACGGCGCGCTGAATGCAGATGCAGATCAACCAACGGCATGGTGATTAACCAAAAGACCTTGCTGGCGCCTTCTTCTATATGCCGGTCAATGAACGCCGGAAATTGCGCCATCATGGGGGCGACGGACGCGCCTTTGCGCAGCAGCACGTAAGTATGAAAACTCTGCGCAGTCCAATTCTGCAACATCCTCTGTCCATATATCGACACGGCCCAATCCATCGGCACCAGCGCATCGAAATCCAGGTGTGTCTCGTTGCCCAGATCCGCGATTACCCCCGTGACGCGAGCGCTTCTGCCGCCTTCCATTTGCAGAATTTCGCCCAGCGCAGTGCGCGCACCAAACAGTTTGCGCGCGGAACTTTCCGTCAGCACCACCGAGTCGGGATCGTTGAGCGCGGTACTCGCATCGCCGGCCAGCCAGCGAAAATCGAATACCTTGAAGAAATCCACATCCACCATGGCGGCATGTCGGTACAGCGGCTCGCCGCCTTCGCGTTTCAGCCAGGTATTCCAATCCAATAGCCGCACTGCCGCTTCGACTTCGGCACGCTCTTCCTGCAACAGAGGCGCCACCTGCGGCGCATTGGTGGCCAGCGAAATCACGGCACTGTCATCACCAGGGTGAACGTCCATCGAGATCCGGTAAATGCGCTCCGCGTTGGCGTAGCCTCTGTCGTAATTCAACTCCTGCCGCACGTACAGCATGATCAACAGAAAGCAGCAGACGCCAACCGCCATTCCGATGATATTGATGAGGCTGAAGAGCTTGTTTTTCAGCAGATTGTTGAGGGTAGCGGTGATGTAGTGTTTGAGCATGGTGGTGCCTCCGTAATTTTTTATGCCATTTGTTATTGATGATTTTCAACCCTCTCCCCCGGCCCCTCTCCCGCAAGCGGGCGAGGGGAGTCTAGCCTCTCTCCCGCTTGCGAGAGGAAGCTGGGGGAGAGAGCTATCAATAACGACCTCCCAAAATATTTTCATTCAGCACCCGCCCATCGAGCATGTTGATGATGCGCTGCGCGTATTCGGCGTGCTGTTGGCTGTGCGTCACCATGACGATGGTGGTGCCTTCGCGGTTGAGGCTGGTCAAAAGATCCATCACTTCTTCGCCGTTGCGCGAATCGAGGTTACCGGTAGGTTCGTCCGCCAGGATCATCGCGGGCTTGCCGACGATGGCACGCGCCACCGCCACGCGCTGTTGCTGGCCGCCGGAAAGCTGCTGCGGCATGTGATCGCGCCGGGTGAAAATGCCGACTTTTTCCAGCATGGCGTCCACCCGCGCGCGCCGCTCTTTTGCCGGCACTTTTTGATACAACAGTGGCAGTTCGACGTTATCGAACACCGAAAGCTCATCAATCAAATTGAAACTCTGAAAAATGAAGCCGATATTGTGCTTGCGCAGTTGCGCCAGCTTGCGTTCGCCGTAGGTGGAGACTTCTTCGCCGAGAAACCAGTATTGGCCGCCATCGATGT
>JAIRJU010000173.1 GCA_031260485.1 Pseudomonadales bacterium
CGGCATAAGCAGCCGCGCGGGTCTGCTGTTTGTCGGCCTCATCTCGCCGGTGGAGCCCCGTTTCCAGCGGGGCTGCCGAGGGAGTCCACATCCAGGCGCCGACACTGGCCAGCACGGCGGCAATCCCCGGGGCGATCCACAGGTGTGGGAGCGCCACATAATGCCCCAGCAAACAGATGAGTCCGATCAGACTCGTCAGCAGCCCGATCAATGCGATCACACCGAAGAGGCACCCAAACCGGCTCGACGCCATCCCAAGGAAGAAGGACCCAAACACACCTACGTATAGTCCCGTCAACAGGAGCGTGATCACCCAGGCGGCAACCCAGATGATGACTGGCAGTTGCGGCGCCCATCGCGCCAACGCAAAGAGCGCCGCCGGTCCGCAACACAGGAGCAGCGTGATTTTCAGCCAGGTGCGGTGTGTGATTTCTCCCATGACGATTTTTATCTATTTCTCTGCTCAATCCGGGCGAACGATTTTTTCATAGGGCAGCAAGCTCGACTGGGTTGCTGAAGCTGTCTCGTACAGTTCCTCAAGTCCCTCTGCCAGATTTTCCAATTCGACAAGTCTCACTTGATCTTCAGGCACCATGCGCTCGTCCGGCAGATTACGCAGACGATGAATCGCCTCATCGACCGCCTGAATCAACAGCGCCAGATGCCTGCCTTGAAGTTCAAACATTCCCAGACCCTTTCTCTTGAACGCCTGACCTACTTGTGAGTAAAGGACAGACCACCAAAATAGTATGCACCAAGCCAAGTGTACGAAAGGCAGGCCAGCGCAACCGTGATGAATGAATACAGGTAAAAAGCCAATTCTCCATTCATTTTAGCTGTCATTCCTGCGCATCCGACGCCAATGCCATCAGAGCACCAGGGGTGCGATTCCAAGAATGGCGCCCGGCCAAAAAGAACCCAGAAAAATACGAACCAAGGCAAAAGGAACACCGTGGGTTCCCAACCCGAACGCGACAATGAAGCAGGTTTTTCAGTCTTCACGAGGCTTCGATCGTCCGCGGCAACCCGCTCAGATACCCCATCACCATTTGCCCGGTGCAGATCACGAGCATCAGCAGCAGCGACAGATTCCAGTTGCCGCAGAGGTCATGCACGAAGCCAATCACGATCGGCAAGAGCGCCGCCATCAAATAGCCCACCGCCTGCGCCATGCCGGATAGCGCTACGGTTTGGGTGGTTGTCTGTGTGCGCAGACCAAACAGTGTCAAGGTCAGCACCAGCGCGCCGCCGCCGCCGAGCCCCAGGAGCAGCATCCAGGTCATCGCCTGCGCGGGCGCGAGGTAGAGGCCGAGATAGCCGCTCAGCGCCAAGGCGCCGCAACCGGCGCCGATCCAGCGCTGATCCGCCAGCCGCTGAATCAGCGGCGGCACCGCCATCACCGAGATCAAAATGAAGATTTGGTACACAAACAGTATCCAGCCCGAGCGCGCGGCGCTGACGCCTTGCGTTTCGAGCATCAGGCTGGGAAACCAGGCAATCAGCACATAAAAGGCGCTGGACTGGCAACCCATGAGCAGCGCCACCTGCCAGGCCAGAGGGCTGCGCCATAGCGAGATTTTGGGCGTCGGAGCAGGCGTCTGTGCGGTGCGCGTGTTATGGCGCAGCTCGGGCAGCCAGAGCGCGATACTGGCCACCACCGGCAAGGCCCAGGCCGCCAGCGAAAAGCGCCAGCCGCCGAGTTCATAGAGTGGAATCGACAGGCCCGAGCCGAGCCCGCCCACGATCACCAGCACCATCGTGAACAAGGCGGTGACTAAGGTTAGGTGCTGATGATGATCGCGGCGCAGCAGCCCCGGCAACAGCACATTGCCAATGGCGATGGCGATACCGATGCAGGCGGTGCCGAGATAGAGCAACACCACACTGGGCAGATAGCGCAGTACCAGGCCACCGAGCAGCAAGACCAGCGAGGCCAGAATCGCCAACTCCATGCCCAGGCGCCGTGCCAGCGGCGCGGCATAGGGCGAAACGAAGCCGAAGGCGAAGAGCGGTAGCGAGGTCAAAAAACCCGCCGCGGTGGACGATAGGCCGAACTCCGTCTGGATAGTGTCGAGCAGCGGCCCCACACAGGTAATCGCGCCACGCAAATTGAACGTAACGATCAAAACCGCCAGCAGCGAACGCAGCGTGCGGCTGGAAGAGAGGGTATCGAGAGGCATGTACTGAACCGCCCTGGTACGCAAAGGCGCGCACTATATAGCGTAAATCAGCCTAAGTCGCGCTTAGCTGCCCAGGCCGGGCAATAAATTCTTCAATCCGCCCACGATGAAGTCCACCGCCATCGAGGCGAGAATCAAGCCCATCACACGCGCGCTGATGTTCATGGTGGTACGGCTGAGGCGCTTGGCGATTTCCGGGGCGAGGTGAAAGCAGATCCACACCATGGTGGCCATCAGCCAGCACAACAGAATCAGGATGAGCTTGTGCGTGGCGCCGCCCGCTTGCTGGCTGAACAGAATCACGGTACTGATCGCGCCGGGGCCGGACAGCAGCGGCAGCGCCAGCGGCACCACTCCCACCGAGGAAGAGTCGATGGCTTCCTGCTCTTCTTCCGGGGTGTGCCGGGTGCGCACCGGCCGGGCTTCCAGCATCTCGAACGCGACTGTCATCAAGAGCAGGCCGCCCGCCACGCGGAAGCCGTCGAGGCTGATGCTGAAGGTGTAGAGAATCTGCGTGCCGCCCACCACCGCCAGTGTGAGGATGCAGCCTACCGCGAAGCCCGAAGTGCGTGCGATGCGCGGGCGCTGGCTTTGCAGGTTTTCGGTGAAATTGAGAAACAGCGGCACCGCGCCCACCGGGCCGACGATGGCGAATAGCCCCATCAACATCCGCAAGTATTCATTCCATGTCAGCATCGCAGCTCCTCCTTCGGGGCATGGCGCTTTTTCCGCAGCGGCCTTGTATCACAAACCGCTGCTGCTCCCAAGGCCAACGCGCGCTTACCCATGGCATCGCGTCTACCCTGGCGAAAGGGCGAGCGAGGGCGAGAAAAGTAGCGAATTTCAGACGCCTTCATGACGGCGGCATGATGATTGTCCGGCGGCCTCGTCAAGAGCGCATCAAAGTGCCTGGCTCAAGGTTGTCTCGCGTGCAGGAGAACGGCAAATTGCCGCTTCCTCGCAGCCCTGAGGCTGCCCCTAGCAACACACCCTTAGTAACACACCCCTAGCAACACACCCCTAGCAACACAGAAATACAGGAGATAAAGATGAATGCACTCAAAACCCTCGTGGCCAAATCCTTCGTGGCCAAATCCCTCATGGTTGCCACCACGCTGACCTTGCCGGTATTGGCGCTGGCGGCTGACCGCTTCACCGAAGCGGATTTCAAATTCGATGTAACCACCAACCTGCACAAGCAAACCATCATTGCCGGCGTGAACTATCTCGCCGCCACCGATCCGCGTTGCCAGGACATTGATCCGCTCTCCGTGCATCTGGATTACGCGAACGTGAGCCCGGATGACATGGGCTTCGTCGTTACCTGCGGCAAAGACGCTGCGGCTACTGAAGTGACGTTCACGCAATCCGATGCCGAGAAAGCGCTGCGCGAAGCGGCGGTGAAGAAGTAAGCGTTTCTGCGTCATTCCGCGTCGCGTTGCGGCGCGGAAGGCCATTGTTGTCACTGCGCTCTGCGCAGGACCGCTCTGCGCAGGACAGTCACAAAATCCGCAGCCTCTCCCCAATCCCTGCCCGATCATACGAATGTCATGTTTTATGGAATTCTCATTAGTATGAGAACGGAATTTTTATGTCAGTGAATTTTTACCGGCAGGTCCGGCGTACCATCCGTGAAGACGGCATGATCATGAGCAGCTCGCCCTATCTGGTGAATGCGATGCTGGACGACATCGACTTTTCGGTGCCAGCCAGTTTGCTCGAAGTGGGCAGCGGCAAGGGCGTTTTCACCCGCGAGATCATCCGGCGTATGCACCCGCGCTCCACGCTCGATGTCAACGACATCAAGAGTGAATACAACCCCTGGATCGAGGCACTGATCGACTCTCATCCCGAAAAACAGGTACGGCTCCATAACGGCTGTGTGACGCAACTGCTGCAAGAGCGGGAGCATTACGATGTGATCGTGTCATCGCTGCCGCTCAAGAATCTCGAATATGACCCAGCATTGCTTTATCGTGTGCTCGGCGCCATGCGCGATGGGCTCAAGCCTGGCGGCGTCTATCTGCAATATCAGTACTTCAGAAGCAACAAGCAAGACGTGGAAAAGGTGTTCGGCAAAAAGCTGAGCGGCGTGGATTTCGTATTGCTCAACGTGTTACCGGCGTTTGTTTACCGTATGGTCAAATAAGTGGGCGCCCTGAATCAGCCGCCCTGAATCGGTGCCACGATGTCGATGCGCATTCCCTGGTACAGGGTGAAGGTGTCGCGCGCTGTCCGCGGGACGAACTCGCCATCCACCGCCGTGGCCACGGCGGCGCTGGTGTAAGCCAGTTGCGTGAGAAGTTCGGCAAGCGTCGTACAAGCCACGTTGCGCTCTTCGCCATTGATCTGAAGCTGCATAAAATAACCTTTTGTTCCAGTTTATTCAGGCTTATAAGTGCAAGCCAAGCGCGCGCACCGCGTGGCGGTAATCCGGCGCTTCGGTGATGGCACGTACCACGGCGATGCTGCTGACACCGGTGGCCAGCACCTCTGCCGCGCGTGTTTGGTCGAT
>JAIRJU010000184.1 GCA_031260485.1 Pseudomonadales bacterium
AGCACCTACGCACCGCTGACGAGCACTGATCCAGGCGGCATTGCTAACACCGTGTATGTGCGCCAGATCGACAAAGCGGGCAACGTGTCCACCTCGTCGAGTTTGACCTTTACGCTGGATACGGTAGTGAACGCACCATTGGCGTCTTGGGTGGCCGATCCAGCGGTGATCCCGTCTACGTCTACTACGGGGTTCGGGATTTTTAGCGGCGCGCCCGCTGGGTTTGTTACGACCGCAGCTGGTCGAGGTCTTCAAGTCCTTAATATGGGCGATATCAACGGCGATGGCATTGACGATATGCTCGTTTCGTACGTACTGGTCAACAATACAAGCATAATTTCAGGGATGGAAGCGTATGTCTTGTTCGGCAAGACCGATGGTTATCAGTTGGATGGCAATGGCAACCTGGATCTGGCTACCCTCCGCCCTGGAGAGGGGTTTGCCGTGCGTCATGAGTACAATCTGTTCCTTGACCCGAAACTCAACCCTCGCATCTCCATAATTCAGGGAGTGGGTGATATCAACGGTGATAGCTACGATGATTTCGTGGTGGGGGTGCAAGCGGTAGGGCCGGATGGGAAGATGCTGCCTGGGACTTTCTCGAGAATGTATCTGATATATGGCCATGCAGGCACGGACTTCGGCCAGTTGCAGCAGAATTCCTTCAACTTGGAATATAACTTTGTGCTCGATCCGACAACGCTCACCCCGGCACAAGGTTTCCTGATTATTAACCAAGGCAGCAACAACCTTCAGTTCATCAATGTGGGCGATGTCAATGGCGACGGCATCGATGACTTCTTCATTTCAACGATAAGAAACAACGGGGTTAGCACAACTGGCGGGGCAGAAGCGTATGTCGTCTTCGGCAAGCCGAGCGGCAGCACTTATACCTTCGATGGCAATGGCAGCTTGAATCTCAGCGCCCTCAGGCCCGAAGACGGCTTTATCATCAGGCAAAGCAATCTTCAGGGCACCAAAACCATTTCTCTGATTCAGAGTGTCGGTGATGTCAACGGGGATGGCTACGATGATTTCGTGGTGGGTGTGCAAGCCCTAGGGCCGGATGGCCAGGCGTTGCTTGAGACTTTCGAGATCATGTATCTGATGTATGGTCATGCGGCGGGTACGTCCTTTGGCCAGGTGGTGGCTAGCCCGGTTTTTGGCGGAGTGTTCAATGATGTGCTCGATTTGAGAGATTTAAGCAATCCGGCCATAGGTTTCCAGATTATTAACCAAACCACCAGCAACAACTTTCATATCACCAATATGGGCGACATCAATGGCGATGGCATCGATGATCTCTTCATCTCAACGACAAAAAACACCGCCTCTGGCGTAGTCGGCGGGACGGAAGCGTATGTCGTCTTCGGCAAGCCTGAGGGCAGCACTTATACCTTGACTAACGGCACTAGCGGCGCGCTGGATCTAACGGGCCTCAGGCCAGCAGACGGCTTTATCATCAGACAAAGCAATCTCCAGGGAGGGCAGACCATTTCTCTGGTTCAGAGTGTTGGTGATACCAACGGGGATGGCTATGCTGATGTCGTGGTGGGGGTGCAAGCGGTAGGGGCGGATGGCAAGGCGCTGCCTGAGACTTTCGATAGCATGTATCTGCTGTATGGTCATGCGGGGACGACGTTCGGGCAGTTGCAGCCTAACGCAGTTATTGGCGGTGTGTTCAATAATGTGGTTAATTTGGCTAATGCAGCCGATCCGTCACAAGGCTTCGCGATTGTGGGCCCTGCCAGCACTCATCTTAAAATCATCAATATGGGTGACATCAACGGTGATGGCTACGATGATTTCTTCATCTCAACGACGAAAAACACCGCAACGGGCGTAAGCCCTGGAACGGAATCGTATGTCGTCTTCGGCAAGCCAGCGGGCGGCTATACCCTGAATGCCAATGGTGCGTTGGAGCTTCAGGATCTGAGGCCCGCAGACGGCTTTATCGTCAGAGGGCGAGCTTATACAGGCTTTGATCCTTATGACTTTGCCACCATGATCCAGGGTGTCGGCGACATCAACGGCGATGGCTACGACGATTTCGTGATTGGATCGCAGATGGTGACGACAGATAATGTGCTTACGCCAGACACGTTCAGCGCAATGTACCTGGTGTATGGCCATGCGGGCACAGATTTTGGTGTGTTGACGCCGAGTACTCGTACAGGCGGGGTGTTCAATAATGTGCTGGATCCGTCCACTCTCCATGGCGAGCCTGGCGGTACGTCTATCCCTGCCAGCTACTCGCTCAATGGCAGCGCTGAGCCGGGGGCGACGCTACAGTTGACGTTTGATGGTAATGCGGCGAGCGCTGTTTTCATTGCGGCGGATAGCAGCACCGGCGCGTGGAGCTATACCCCCACGCTAAGCAATGGCGACCACAGCGTCTCCATCGTGCAAACCGACAAGGCGGGCAACGTGTCCGATCCGACAGTGCTCACCATTAACAATGCAGGCCCTTCTATTCTTCTGAGCACTCCGTTCCAGGCCAGCGCCGCCGTGCCTACCGCTGCCGCTGTTGCTACCGGCGCCACCCTCAATGGCAGCAGTGGCGACGAGTGGCTCTCCGATGGCGGGTACAGCAATGTCACCCTCAATGGCGGCACCGGGGACGACATGTTCTATGTGAGCAGCGCCAGCACCAGCATCAACGGTGGCAGCGGCACCGATACCTTGCTGATCACAGGCAACGGGCTCAACCTGAACCTCGATAACGTGACAGGCATTGAGCGGGTGATTCTCGGCACCAGTGGCGCCAGCAGCAACACGCTTGAGGTCCGGCTCAGCGACGTGCTGCAAGGGCCAGATGCAACACCGAGGCAATTGCTCATCAGTGGCGATGGCAGTGATACCGTCAACCTGAATGTTGTGGATGGCTTCGCGCATACGGCGGGTGACACGCAAGTTTTTGACGGCCATATCTTCGATGTCTGGCACGCCACTGCGGGTATCGACGTGGCCACGCTGTTGCTCCAGCAAGACCTGCTCGTGCAGCAAATCGCCTAAGGAGGGGCGTCGGGAGCCGGGGGAATTTTCCCCGGCTCCTGGAGCTAAGGACATGATTTATATTGATCAGTATAAAACATCGCAGCACTCCTCCTATGCTCTCTCCAGGAAGCTGGTTCCGGGGCGCAGGTCGGCAGCATGGCGCTGCTTGGATTTTTCCCGCACGCGGCGAGGGGCCAGAGCACTCCTGGGATTCAGCCTGGCGCTCCCTCCCGGCGCCTGCCACTTCATTTTTCCGGCGTTTTCCGTCATCGCGGTGTGGCAGTC
The DNA here is from genome assembly GCA_031260485.1 of Pseudomonadales bacterium. GTDB lineage: Bacteria > Pseudomonadota > Gammaproteobacteria > Pseudomonadales > Pseudohongiellaceae > CAILUG01. The sequence goes on from JAIRJU010000184.1 coordinate 3,283, forward strand.
ATATCACTGCGTTGATTGCGCCTCATTATCAGGAACAACTCTATGATGAATACTTCGTCGATGAATACTTCGTTCTCGCGCGTGAAAGTGCCCAGGTTATTCGTGGCTGCGCTACTGCCCGCCCTGTTCACACTCGGCGCTTGCACTACTACCTATGATTGGCGCGAAGTCGCTGGCCCTGCGCGTCAGGCGCCGCGTGTCGTGCAACAGCCTGCCACCGTGGCGGCTCCACCGCAAAACACACAGGACATCGCTACCGATTTTGCCGCCTACGCCGGTGAGCGCGTGTTCTTCGATTTTGACAGATCAGTCATAAGAAATGATGCCCGCGCCACGCTCGACAAACAGGCCGAATGGCTCAACCGCTACCCCACTGTCACCGTGCGCATCGAAGGCAATACCGATGACCGGGGTACGCGCGAATACAACCTGGCGCTGGGCGAACGCCGTGCCAACGCGGTGCGCGCGTATCTGATGAGCAAGGGTGTCGCGCAGTCGCGGTTTTATACCGTTTCTTACGGTGAAGAACGCTTGCTTGAGCAGCCAGGTTCGGCGGCGCGCAATAGAAATGCCAGAACCGTGGTGATTTCCGCCGTGGGGCAGTAATTTTTTTAGCCACCCCCTCTCTTCGTCTCATCTTAGTGGGAGAGGGGGGTTTTTAAGGCCGTTCAGGAATGGATCAAGATGTATAGGGAAAGGAAGCCTGCCACACAACAGCACAGAAGCTCTGTACTATGGACATGCTCGAAGCCCTTAACCTGGATCAGTTTTTTCAATTGATTCCCAACGAAGAAACCGCACGGCTCTATATCGAAACCAAACGCTGGAACAACACGCCGACCTGTGTGGAGTGCGGCGGCACCAATGTGGCGGAATGCAAGCACCACAAGCCGCAACCGTACCGCTGCCGGGATTGCCGCAAACATTTCAGTGTGCGCGGTGGCATCATGCTGGCTGGATCCAGAACTGGATTGCAAAAATGGCTGCAAGCCATATACATATTGACGGTATGCCGCCAAGGCATGACTTCCGATCAATTGGCATTCGCGCTGGACATTGATGAACGTACCGCGCGCACCTTGGTGCAATTGATTCATGACTGTTTGTTAGCGAATCAAAAGTATAAACATTGCTCGGCGCCGCGGCGGACCCGGCGGCACGCCCTCATCGAGCCAATCAACGCCGGGTTTGACGAGATTGTCGGCATGTTGGTTACCATGAGTTGGCCACCGTCTGCCGCTACGCCCATTGATGAAGTAGCGCAAGGGCAGTTCGAGCGTGCCAAGCGGGTTCTGCGCGGCGTGTTCAGGGTGCTGTTCGCCGCGCAATTGCGTGTTTGGGAAGAAACACTGCCTGTGCTGTTGTGGGATGAATTCAGAAGCTTGACGCAATGGCGCGACAATGAGCAGATCTGCCCTTCTTGGTGGGATGAACTCGTTGCCGAGCTACTGTATGAGACGCTCGATGGCAGCTTGGTGCGCTATCTGTTGGCGGTAAAACCGACCAACACGCTGCCGGCGACCACGCAAAATAAGCGCTGATGAATTCCTCTCTTGTGGAGGGGTGCTCGCAGGGTGGGGTGGTCTGCCGTAGGCGGCGGAAGTGCTACAAGAGAAATCACCACCACCCCGTCCGCCTACGGCGTCCACCCCTCCACAGGAGGGGAATGTCTTGCGGCAGGCACAAGGTAATTCCCCTTTTTTCCACCGCCACACCGATCACCGCTGGAGCTAAATTCCACTCCTTCCCACCACCACACCGATCGTTATCGGAGCTAAATTCCCCTCCTGTGGAGGGGTGCCCGTAGGGTGGGGTGGTTTGCCGTAGGCGGCGGAAGTGCTACAAGAGAAATCCCCACCACCCCGTCCGCCTGCGGCGTCCACCCCTCCACAGGAGGGGAATTTAGGGCGTTGCCGCCCGTTCACGGCAACTGCCGCATTGCGTCCTGATTGTTCAATAACTGTTTGGTGAGCTGATAGCCAAGTTCGCGGTAGGCTTCGAATTGGCGTTCATCGAAGAATTGATCGAGCGTGGGTTGGTTGGGGTAGCTCGGGTTGGCGGATTTGTAGGCGTAAAGATCGCCGGGCAATTGACGGGTGAGGCAGGTTTTGAGGTAGACCACCTTGCCGATGAAGCCGCCTTGGTTGGGCAGCGGCGGGTAAACGATGTCGCCCACGGCGTAGCCGCGCTGCGCGAGCGCGTATTTGGTGTCGTAGAGTTTGGCGCTTTGTTGGGATGCGGCGGCCATGCTGCCGGGGATGAGGCCGGTGAGATCGTAGTCGGCATCTGGAAAGGTGATGGAGGTGCCGAAGTCCACGCGGCAGCGTTCGATCACATTGCCGAGGCTGTCGAAGGTGTCGTCGGGGTCGGCGCCGCCGTCGGCGATGAAGATGACCGGCACGCGGCGGCGGATCAGTTCATAGACGCCGGTGTTGTCGAAGTGGCCGCCGTCCGATAGCTCGATGAAGAGGTTTTGTTCGTCGTGCTGCAAGCCCAGCAAACTGCCAAGGCCGGGCAACAAATAGTTGGGGCGCACCAGGCGTAATAGACCGAATAGTTTTGAAGCGGGGTTGAAACACCAGTAACCCAAACGCAGCCCGAAAAAGGTCATCAAAAATGACACGGCGTTTTGCGTACTTTTGCCTTCGCCGAAGTTGCCCGCGTGCGGATTGGCGGCAGCGCCGGAAATTGCCATGGCGGTGGGCAGAGTCATCAGATTGCGCTCGAATTCGGTGGTGCTGACATAACCCGTGGCGCTGCTGCCGCAGTACAGCGGCGAGAGCAGAAAGCTGTCGCCCACGCGCGCGCGATGCCGCGGCGCCTTGGCGTTGGAGAGGATCAGGTTGCAGTTGATGAGCGGATAGGGCGACCAATGCGGCGCCGTGGCCAGCGCGCTGAGCCGCGCGGTGTTGGCGCGTTGCGGGTTCGGCGCGGCATCGGGCGTTTTGAGGAAAGTTTCCATCAGGCGATCGCGGTACATTTTGTGCGGCGCTATCTGATTGAGATTGACCACGCTACCGAGCAGCAGCACGCCGCTGGCGAAGCCGAGCACACTCAACGCATTCCACTTCAGCAGTTGTTCGCCAAGCAGGAACGACAGTGCCAGAAGAAACGAAATGAACACCGGTACGGTGAGCAGGCTTACCGTTTGTTCCAGAAAGGCGGCAAATTTTCCGCTGGCCTCTCTGCTGGCGCGGAACAAGCGATGCAGCGCCAAAAACAGCGCCACCGCGCTGGAGCCGGTCAGCAGTGACACCGAGCCGCGGTCGTTGTCCATGGACAGCGTGGCGCCGAATAGCAAGTAGGTGACGAGCGGCAGCCCCGCCATGAATAAACCGGCAATGCAGATCAACAATAGCCGGCCTTGCCAGCGTTGCACCGCCACGCGATAGCCATGCGCCCGCGAAAACCAATAGGGAATGAAGCTGGATGCGGCATAGCCCAGCAGTACCACCGCGAAGAGACCGGCGCCGCCTACACTCAGCCACAGAAACAAGGTGGCAAACGCCAGGCGCTGGGGGGATAGGGTGTCTGTCATTCCTAGCCAATCGTTCAGTAATTTGCCAAGCGCCTCAATGCTGCCGTACAGGGGGCTGGCGCTCAGCCAAGCGCCCAGCGCGCTGTGTTCGAGCAGGAGCAGCGGCAGCGCGAACAGCAACGCGAAGAGCAGCATGTAGACCAGCGTGGAGTGCAGCACGCTCATCAGCACACTGGCCAAAAGACCTGGCACTCCCAAGCCGTGCGGTGTCAGGTATTTGCCGTGCAGGCGAATGTAACTGAGCGTTTTATTTTCTACTTCTTCGCTGTCGGGGCCAGAGTAAGTGTCTACTTGTCCGAAGGGAAAAAATCCGTGCAGACGCTGATACCAGGTGAGCGCGCAACCCGCGTAGCCGCCGCCCGACACTGACGACAAATAACTCAGCTTGCTGAACGGCGTCGGCTGGCCCGCGCTCAGATGCGGGTTGTTGAGCGCCTGCATGACGCCGATGCCGAACGACGCCGAACGGATGCCGCCGCCGGTCAGCGCCAGGGCATAGCCGGGGCGTTCCTGCGCGGGGTAGTCTTTGGGATCGAAGCCGGTGTAACGCTGTTGCAAGAGCGCGGGATAGTCCACTTCCAGATAGCGGCGGTAATCGCCTTGCAGGTAGGCGCCATGCGCTGTATCGAAGGTGGCGCCAAAGTTGTCATCGACGTGCTGTTTTTCCGCCGCCAATAGCGCCTCGCTGGGGAGGACAGTGGCGGGTTTGAACCAGCGGCGTAGCCAGGCGAAGAGCATGGTAGTTTCCTAATGGTGATTCCAAAATGGTGTTACTTTTTTTTTCTCTCGCCCACAGGAGGGGAATGGTCTTGCGGCAAGCGTTGGATAAATTCCCCTCCTGTGGAGGGGTGCCCATAGGGCGGGGTGGTACTGCCGTAGGCAGATGAATCAAAACCACTCTAAAGACTTAACCATTCAAAATCACATCCGCCGCCTTTTCGCCGATCATATACACCGCGCTGACGATGAAAAAGCCGGGGATTTTCGGAAACACCGAGGCATCCACCACGCGCAGGCCCTGGGTGCCGCGCACGCGGAAGCGGCTGTCGAGCACGGCCATGGGGTCGTTGTCGGCGCCGATCGGGCAGGTGCAGGAGGCGTGATGGCCCCAGGCGTGATCCTTCACGAATTGCTTGAGTTCCGCATCGCTTTGCAGCGCCGAGCCGGGCGCTTCTTCGGCGGCGATTATGCCTTCCTCGCGCAGCTCGCGCGTCAGTTCGCGCACGAAACGGATGCCCGCCACCACGGAATCGAGATCTTCGCCAGTGCTGTCATTGCCTTCGTCGAAGTAGCGGAAGTTGATCAAGGGCGTGTCGAGGGGATTTTTTGAACGTAGTGTCACATAACCGGCGCGATTGTTGGTGTGCGCCTTGAGCACGGCCCAGGTGAGGTAATTGAGATGTTGTTTGGCGAGCGCGGAGTAACCGGGGTAATAGCCTGGAAATTTCGCCAGCAGCGCAAAACAGAAGAGATCCGGCAGCGCGCGTTCGGGCCGTGAACGCTTGATCACCGCCAATACCGCGCCATTGGTGGTGTAAACGCCTGCGCGCTTTTGTTCCCACTGTGCGTATTGCGGATCGCCAGGGGCGTAGGTGGCGCCTTTGAGCACTTCCCAGGCGTCGAACTTCATGCGGTTGATGACGCCGACTTCGTAGCGGTCTTGCAGATTCTGGCCGACACCGGGCAACTCTACCTTGACCTCGATGTCGAACTGCTCCAGCGTGGCGCGCGGCCCGATACCGGAGAGCATCAATAATTGCGGCGTGTTGAAGGCGCCGCCGGCGAGGATCACTTCCTTGCTGCATAAGGCCTGGCGCAGATCCGTGCTGCGCCCACGCGGCTGACTGTGCGCCTTGTAGAGGCGCTCGCCCTTGAGGTATTCGACACCGATGGCGCGCAGATTTTCATCGAACAACACGCGCGTAGCGGTGGCGTGCAATTCGATGTGCAGGCGCTCAGGGTGCGCCTTTTGCACCGCCAACAGCCGCTCGCGCGAGCCGCTGCGCTCGTGCTGGTGCGTGGATAGCGGCGGATAGCGCAGGCCCCAGGAATCCTCCTGCACCACGCGCCAGTCGTTGGGATCGCCGAGCGCGTTTTTTTGCCAGCGGGCGCGTTCCAGCGGTTGGCCGAGATTTTTGAGCACGGCTTCCACCGAATCGGCGATGGTGTGGACCAGTTCTTCGTCGCCCAGCGCGGTTTTGGGAATGGCGGCCTCGGTGGGCAGCCAGCCGTCGAAGCCGTGCTGAGTAGGGTTGATGCCGAGCTTGCTGAGCAGGCGATACACCGGGCGGTGCCGGCAGTTTTCCATTTTCTGGAAATAGCCGCGCATGTGCGCTGCCTTCCAGGAATCATCCTGGGTGAGCGTGGCGATGTAGTCCCAATCGGCGTTGTGCGGGTACACCGTAATCATGGCGTTGTGCGCGGTGCAGCCGCCGAGGCAGCCCGCGCGCGGATAGAGCACGCCATCCACGGTTTCGCCCTGGTAGTTGTCGGTGTATTTGGGATCGCGTTTTTGGCGCGTATCGTCGCCGTAGTGGCGCACGAAAAAATCCCATTTCATGGCCTCGTTTTCGGCGGACAGCCCATGAAAGGCGGGCACCCGGTAATCCACCGGCAAGCGGTTGTCATTGCTGATGGC
>JAIRJU010000226.1 GCA_031260485.1 Pseudomonadales bacterium
GTGGCCGCAGGCGCAAAGCGCTTGCTCAAGTAGGCCTGATACATAGATGCAACCGGTTTCTTTGTTCGACAGTAGAGGTTGACACAGGGGGCGAGTCCATACATAGGGCGGGGCTTGCCTCGCCATTGTGTCTAAGCGCCCGCATCAAGCGCCTGCCAACGCTCGAACAAGGCATCGAGACGTTCCTGTTCCTGACGCAGCGCGGTGAACACCGGCTCGGTTTCGGCGTGGGGTTTTTGATAGAAGAGCGGATCGGCAACCTGGGCTTCGAGCACCGCGATGCGGTGTTCCGTGGCTTCGATGTCCTGCGGAATTTTTTCCAATTCCTTCTGCTGTTTGTAGGAAAGTTTCTGTTTCTGCGGTGGCGCGGGTTTGAGGGCGCCTTCCTGCTTGGCACTTTCTTGCTTGGCGCTTGGCGCCGCTTTGGGTTTATCTGCCTCCTCGAAGCGGCCACCTTGCGCCACCCAATCCTGATAACCGCCGACGTAGCGCTTCACCTTGCCATTGCCCTCGAACACGATGCAGCTTTGCACCACATTATCGAGAAATTCGCGGTCGTGGCTGACCAGCAGCAGCGTGCCGGGAAATTCCAGCAACAATTCTTCGAGCAGTTCCAGTGTTTCCAGATCGAGATCGTTGGTGGGCTCATCGAGCACCAAGAGGTTGGCGGGTTTACTGAACAAACGTGCCAGAATCAAGCGGTTTTGTTCGCCGCCCGACAAGGCTTTGACCGGCTGGCGCAAGCGATCCGGCGTGAACAGAAAATCCTGCAAATAGGAAATCACATGGCGCGGCTTGCCGTTGATTTCCACGTAGTCGCTGGCTTCGGCCAGATTGTCGCGCACACTTTTTTCTGGATCGAGCCCGGCGCGAAGCTGATCGAAATACGCTAACTCGATCTTGGTGCCCAATTTGACCGTGCCGCTGTCGGGTGCGAGCTGCCCGAGCAGAATCTTGAGCAGCGTACTCTTGCCGCTGCCGTTGGCGCCGAGCAGACCAATCTTGTCGCCGCGCTGCACCACGGTGGAAAAGTTGCGGATCAGTATCTGATCGCCAAAGCGCTGCGAAATTTTCTCTACCTCCATCACCAGCTTGCCGGACTGCGCCGAGGTATTGAGCTGCATCGCGGCAGAGCCCTGCACCTCGCGGCGGTTGCGAAATTCCTCACGCAGCGCCTTGAGCGCGCGCACGCGGCCTTCGTTGCGCGTGCGCCGCGCCTTGATACCCTGACGAATCCACACTTCTTCCTGCGCCAATTTTTTGTCGAATTCCATATTGGCTTTGGCTTCCGCCTCCAACTGCTGATCGCGGAATTCAAGAAAACGGCGGTAATCGTGCTGCCAGATGCGCAACTTACCACGGTCCAGTTCCAGAATGCGGTTGGCTACCTGCTGTAGAAAGCTGCGATCGTGCGTGATCACCACCACCGCGCCGCGATAATTCTGCAACTGCTTTTCCAGCCAGGCGATGGCGGGAATGTCGAGATGATTGGTCGGCTCGTCGAGCAGCAGCACGTCGGGGTCGTTCACCAAGGCGCGGCCCAGCGCCACGCGCCGCGCCCAGCCGCCGGAGAGTTCCTGCATTTTTTTGTCCGCGGGTAATTCGAGCGTACTGATGACGCTCTCCACGCGCTGCTGCAAAGTCCAGCCGCCTTTGGCGTCGATCTCGCGCTGCACTATTTCGAGTTGGCGCAGCACCGCCGCGGTGGGTTCCTGCTCGGTCAGGTGATGAAAGGTTTTGATTGCCACCGCGGCAGCGCTGAGGCCATCGGCCACGTAGTCGAACACACTTTCGTCGCTGGCGGCGGGTAACTCTTGATCGAGATACGCCACGCGCAATTGCGGCTCCTGCCAGAACTCGCCGCCGTCAGGGGTGATAACGCCGCTCAAGAGTTTCAAAAACGTGGATTTACCGGCGCCATTACGGCCCAGCAAGCCCCAGCGCTCGCCGCCGTGCAGCGTAAACGCCACTTTATCGAGCAGCACCTGCGTGCCATAGGAAAGCTGAATGTCGTTGAGGCGAAAGAGGGGCATGGCGTGATCCCGGCGAGCGCTTACAATCGTGCGCTCCAAGGTGGCGGAATTTAAGGAGCGGCGAGTCTACATGAAAGCGGTACAACATTCTTCCGAGCGCTTGATCGTGGGCATCAGCGGCGCCTCGGGCATCGTCTACGGCATCGAAGCGCTCAAGCAACTGCGCGAACTCGGTGTGGAAACACACCTGGTGGTGAGCAAATCCGCCATCCTCACGCTCAACCATGAAAGCGAGATCAAATATGCCGATCTCTGTGCGCTCGCCAGCAAACACTATCAAAACAGCGACATCGGCGCCGCCATCGCCAGCGGCAGCTACCGCACGCTCGGCATGTTGGTGGCGCCCTGCTCGATCCGCAGCCTGTCGGAAATCGCCACCGGCGTTACCGCCTCGCTGCTCAGCCGCGCCGCCGACGTGGTGCTCAAGGAACGCCGCCGCCTGGTTTTGATGGTGCGCGAAACCCCACTGCACGCTGGCCACCTGCAAACCATGCTCAATGTAACGCAAATGGGCGCCATCGTGGCGCCACCCGTACCGGCGTTTTATACCAAACCGCACAGTATCGCAGACATCGTGCGCCAAAGTGTGGGGCGCGCGCTGGAATTATTTGGGCTGGAAACGAAGATTCCGCGCTGGGGTGAACAAAGTCTGTAGGGTTGGCTTATTTGTATTTTACGGTTGCATTTTGTAAGGTTAGCTTGCAACTCCCGCCGCGGGGGTAGCCCATGGGGGCAACCATGATTCCAACTGCCTGGACAATTTGGTTAACTTTAAAGTTACTAACTTCCCTATCATTGGGGTAGACCAGAACATTTGCTGGGCCAGAAAATATCGTCACCGTTCTATAATAGCTATCCGTTCCAGATATTGGACCAACGACTGTATAGAATTTTCCGCTGTAATTATCAATGGTAATTTGTGGATCGTTCTGTAACGAAATGCAGATATCTTCAATCGAGCCTGTAATCTTAAAGAAATTCCTTGCCCCGAATGTGGTAAGGCTTACGAGTAAAATTACCACACTCCCGATAAGCACGATGGCTAGGAATTGCCGCCCTCCAATTACCAATTGCTTCCATTGTTCAAGAGAAAATTTCGCGCCAAGGGCTAAGACTGTGCCTGAAATTATTGACGAGATGGTCATGCTTAAAATATTGGAAAAATCCATACTATCCTCTTTCACCTAGGCAAGTTGAACCACAGGCCGTTGGCAATCAACAGCGCGAAGCAACCAACGAATGGCCAAGTGGTGAGTATGATGCGGAATGGGCGCGGCATGACGGCGGACTCTACCAGCGGACTAGCCGCCCGTCCATTCGCCTCTTTGGCTAGAGCGTTTTTGATCAAATCGCTGACATTATTTCTCCCCTCGCCCGCTTGCGGAAGAGTTCCATGCAGCGCGCGTTGCCGACTTGCCCCGGAACGCAGGTTCCTGGGTAGGATAATTCCCCTCCTGTGGAGGGGTGGACGCCGTAGGCGGACGGGGTGGTCAAGGAATGGAAATTTATCTTGTGCCGCCTCATCTGCCTACGGCAGTACCACCCCACCCTACGGGCACCCCTCCACAGGAGGGGAATTTATAACGCAGGCTCCTGGGTTGGGGTTGGGGGAGAAGACTTTCGCGAACTGAGAGTGTCAGCATTTGAATCAAAATCGCTCTAGTCATAACGGGGTGTCACGGACTCCACAAACAAAAAAGCCGGAGTATCGCTACCCCGGCTTTTTTGAATCATCGAGCAAAATCTACTTGATCTTGCCTTCGTTGTAGATCACATGCTTGCGCACGACGGGATCGTATTTCTTGATCGCCATCTTGTCAGGCATGTTTTTCTTGTTCTTGTCGGTGGTGTAGAAGTGGCCGGTGCCGGCGCTGGAAATCAAACGAATTTTGTCACGCATGGGGGTTGCTCCTGTCCTGGCTGGCTTTTATACGTTGTCGCCGCGGCTGCGGATGTCGCTCAATACTTGGTCGATGCCCACTTTGTCGATGATGCGCATCCCTTTGCTGGAGAGGCGCAAGGTCACGAAGCGGTTCTCCGACGCCACCCAGAAACGGTGGGTGTGCAGGTTCGGCAGGAAGCGGCGCTTGGTGCGGTTTTTCGCGTGGGAAACATTGTTACCGACCTGAGGACTTTTGCCGGTAACCATACAAACTCTGGACATGATCTTGCCTCGTGTTACGTGGGCGGCGCATTTGCCGTGAAAAAAGAGGCGCGATTTATACCAGAAGCGGTGGCCTCGGGCAAGGTGAAGCGTCGATTTCACTGCAAGTGTTCGGGCTGTGTCACTGTTTTTACAAGGATTCAGCCTAAACCACGCCTCTTTCCGCCAGCGAGATCACTTCCGTATCGCCCACCACCATATGGTCCAGGGTGCGGATATCCACCATGGCCAGCGCTTCCTTGAGACGCTGGGTGATGTTGATGTCCGCCTGGCTGGGTTCGGCCACGCCCGAAGGGTGATTGTGGGCAAAGATCAGCGCGGCCGCGTTGTGATGCAGGGCGCGGCGCACCACTTCGCGGGGATGCACCACCGAGCCGTTGATGGTGCCATGGAACAGTTCCTCGCAGGCGATCACGCGGTTTTGGGAATCCAGGAACAGGCAAATGAACACTTCCCGTGGGTAGTTTCGCATCCGAGTGCGCAGATAGCGGCGGGTGAGCGCGGTGCTGGTGAGGCAATCGCTGCGTTGCAGCCCTTGCAGCATGTGGCGGCGGCTGAGTTCCAGCGTCGCCTGTAGTTGTGCGTATTTGCTGTCGCCCATGCCGCGCTGGGCGCAAAACTTGGTCCGCGTGGCTTCCAGCACGCCGCGCACGCCGCCGAAGGTGCCCAAGAGGGAGTGCGCCAGATCCAGCGCGCTACACCCGGCAACACCGGTGCGCAGGAAAATGGCGAGCAGTTCAGCATCGGACAACAGTTCCGCCCCCTGGGCCAGCAGTTTTTCGCGCGGACGTTGATCGTCCGGCCAGTGTTTGATACTCGTCATTGGCGCTCCTTGCCGGGTGTGTCGAGCGCTCCAGTCTAGTCACATCCGCAAACTTTGCCCGGCTTCTTGCGCGAGGCGATGTTGAGAAGGCTGATGAGGAGGCTGAGGCTGGCACCTGCCCCTGGCTGTTGGTACGCTGTACCGGCTTAATTCCCACGGCTAGTCCAGCTTGCTTTCCCATTCGTGATGTCAACTTTGCGCAACAAACGTCTTCTCCTGGGCCTCAGTGGCGGCATTGCCGCTTACAAGGCGGCGGAGCTGTGCCGCCTCTTCATCAAAAGCGGCGCCGAGGTACAGGTGGTGATGACAGAAGGTGCGCAATCCTTCATCACACCACTGACACTGCAAGCGCTCAGCGGGCAGCGAGTACACACTCACCTGCTCGACACCGAGGCCGAAGCCGCCATGGGCCACATCGCGCTGGCACGCTGGGCCGATCTCATCGTGGTGGCGCCGGCCAGCGCCAGCTTCATTGCGCGGCTGGCCGCGGGCGAGGCCAGCGATCTTTTGAGTGCGCTGTGCCTGGCGCGGCGCGGCCCGCTCGCCATCGCCCCGGCGATGAACCAGGCCATGTGGCACAACGCGGCGACACAACACAATCTGGACACGCTGCGCCAGCGCGGCGTCGCGCTGTGGGGCCCGGACAGCGGCGCACAAGCCTGCGGCGATGTCGGCCTGGGCCGGATGCTGGAACCCACCGAATTGTTCACGCTGGCGCAAGGCAGTTTTGCCAGCGGCCTGCTCGCCGGGCTCAAGGTAACGCTCACCGCCGGCCCCACGCGCGAAGCGCTGGACCCGGTGCGTTACTTGAGCAATCACAGCTCCGGCAAGATGGGCTACGCGCTGGCCGAAGCCGCGGTGGACGCGGGCGCCGAGGTGACACTGATCAGCGGCCCCACCGCGCTGCCGATTCCGCCACGGCTACGCTTCGTGGCGGTGGAAAGTGCCGCCGACATGCTCGCTGCCTGCCAGGGGCAACGCGCCGATATTTTCATCGGCGTGGCCGCGGTAGCCGACTACCGCCCCGCCGAACATGCGCCGCACAAGCTCAAGAAAGACCATGACACGTTTGCGCTCACCCTGGTGCGCAACCCCGACATCCTCGCCACCATGGCCGCCAGCGTCCCCAAGCCTTTCTGCGTGGGCTTCGCCGCCGAAACCCGCGATCTTGCCGCTTACGC
>JAIRJU010000279.1 GCA_031260485.1 Pseudomonadales bacterium
GTCAGTATCTTGCGAAGCTGCGCTTTCGCTTCCGGGTCAAGTTTCTGGTAGCCACGAAAGAACGCCTCATCATTAATTTCAAGTCCCGTGCAGCTTATGCGCAGGGCTTGACACCGGCAATTTTTATTTCTTCAAGCGATACCCTGTCTTGAACACCCAATGCAGGATCACGCAGCAGATCAACAGGAACAACAGCGTCATCGCCAAGCTGGTGCCAACGCGCACATCGGCGATTTCAAAGAAACTCCAGCGGAAGCCGCTCACCAGGTAGACCACCGGATTGAACAGCGTCAACGTTTGCCACAGCGGCGGCAGCATCGCAATCGAGTAGAAGCTGCCGCCGAGGAAGGTCAGCGGTGTGATGATGAGGAGCGGAATGATCTGTAATTTTTCAAAGCTGTCCGCCCACAGGCCAATGATGAAACCGAACAGGCTGAACGTGAGCGAGGTCAGCACCAGAAACAGCAGCATCACTCCAGGGTGACGAATTTCCAGCGGCACGAACAGCGCGGCGGTCAACAGAATGATCGTACCAATCAAGAGCGACTTGCTGGTCGCGGCGCCGACATAACCAATGACGATTTCAAGCGGCGATACCGGCGCCGACAGCACTTCGTAGATGGTGCCGATGAAACGGGGAAAATAAATACCGAACGAGGCGTTGGCAATGCTCTCCGTCAGAATCGACAGCATGATCAAACCCGGCACCAGAAAGGCGCCATACGGCACGCCATCGATGTCGGTCATGCGCGAACCGATGGCGCTGCCGAACACCACGAAATACAGCGACGTGGACAGCACCGGCGACAGAATGCTCTGCGCGAGCGTGCGAAAGGTGCGCGCCATCTCGAATTGGTAAAGCGCTCTAATGGCGTGGAGGTTCATCATTTATGCACCAGATTGACAAAAATTTCTTCCAGGGAATTCTGCCGGGTGTCGAGGTCGTGAAAGCGTAGGCCCGCCGCTTCCACCGCATCAAGCAGGTGGGTGATGTTGGCGCTGGTTTCGTGCTGCTTGTCGTAGGTGTAGATCAGCGTGGTGCCGTCATTGCTGAGTTCGAGGTGAAACGGCATGAGTGATTCTGGAACGGCGCTGATGCTTTGCACCAGATGCAGCAGCAACCGTTTTTCGCCGAGCTTGTGCATCAGCGCGTCTTTGTCTTCCACCAGCAGCAGCTCGCCTTTGTCGATAACGCCGATGCGATCCGCCATCTCTTCCGCTTCCTCGATGTAATGCGTGGTGAGGATGATGGTGACACCCGCATCGCGCAGACGCCGCACCAGTTGCCACATGTCTTTGCGCAACTCCACATCGACGCCCGCGGTGGGCTCGTCGAGAAACAGAATACGCGGCTCGTGCGCCAGCGCCTTGCCGATCATCACGCGGCGCTTCATGCCGCCCGAAAGCGTGATGATCTTGTCGTGCTTCTTGTCGAGCAGCGAAAGATCCTTGAGCACCTGATCCAGATGCGCCTGATTCGGCGCCTTGCCAAACAAGCCGCGACTGAGCTTGAGCGTGCTGTTGATCGTCTCGAAGGCATCGGTGGCAAGTTCTTGTGGCACGAGGCCAATCATGGCGCGCGCGGCGCGATAATCTTTGACGATGTCGTAACCGCCGATGCGCACCGCACCTGCGGACGCCGTGACAATGCCGCAGATGATGCTGATCAAGGTAGTTTTGCCCGCACCATTGGGGCCGAGCAGCGCGATGATCTCGCCTTCCTCTATGGCCAGGTTGATCGACTTCAGCGCGGTGAAGCCGTTGGCGTAAACCTTGGACAGATTCTCGATTTGGATGATGGGCGGCATGGCCTTGGCTAAAACTGAAGCAGAGAGAGAAAGCAACAAAGGAGAAGCGACGAGGCCAAGAGCAATAAAAAGGGCAGCCTGGGCTGCCCTTTTTGCGTCATTGAAGACCTTAGCAGGATGATGCTCAGGCCGCTTTGGCCTCGCCCGCACTCGTGGTGCTCGGCTTGTTGGCGCCCAATTTCAGGAACACCAGCACACCGGCGCCTACCAGCGAACCAATCGCCATGAACGCCGCCACGCTCGCCACGCCAGAGCCGGCAACGCCGTTCACTTTGAACATGGTGAGCAAGTAGCCCGCGATGATCGGTGACAGCACGGCGCCGCCGCGGCCCACGCCAATCATGAAGCCCGTGCCGGTAGCACGCACGTGGGTCGGGAACACATAAGCGGCAATCGTATACAGGCCCGAAACGCCCGCATTGCCGAAGAACCCTGCAATGCAGGCCAAGGTGCTGATCATGAGCAGGTCTGGCGGGGTTTGGCCATACACCAATACTCCCACGCCACTGAGTGCCACAATGGCGATGGTCAAGGGTTTGAGGCCGATGCGCGTGGTCAGAAGACCAAACACCGCACCGCCCGCTGCGCCACCCACGTTAGCCCAGGTCAGCACCCCAGACGCCAGGTTGGCCGGGAAGCCCATTTCGCCAACGATGGACGGCGTCCACTTGAGGATGAAGTAGAACGTCACGATGTGGGCGAAATAGGCCAGTGTCACCAGGATCGTGGTCTTGGCCAGCGCCGGGGAGAAAATGTCCATCACCGACACC
>JAIRJU010000296.1 GCA_031260485.1 Pseudomonadales bacterium
CAACATCAGTTGTGCCTTCGGTCTTCCGCGCATCATTGTCCTCGTCGTGTCCATACCCTATACGACAAAGATGGGAATACTTTCAAATAATTCAATGAACTTCTAACTCAGGACACTAGACACCCGCATCGTGGAAGGCCAAAAAGCCTTCGGCGAAGCGTTGACCAAAGCAGGCGTTACCTTTGAGGCGTATGTCTATGACGGCGCCAATCACGGCTTTCACAACAACAGCACGCCGCGTTTCGATGAAGCGGCGGCAAATTTGTCGTGGGAACGCACACTCGCCTGGTTCAATACGTATTTGCGTTGATTTTTTTTCATCCCGCCAAGGAGCTTTGCCGTATGCAGTTCGTCGTTACCGCGTTCGATTACACCGATGCCAATGCACTGGAGCGGCGCATGAGCCAGCGCGAGGCGCATCTGAGCGGCGTGCACACCTTGATTGCCGCCGGGCATTTTTTGAGCGGCGGCGCGCTGTTGGACGAGGCGGGAAAGATGATCGGCTCCTCGCTGCATCTGGAGTTTCCTGATCGTGCGGCGCTGGATACGCAGTTGGCACAGGATCCTTATATGAGCGGCAAGGTGTGGGAGAAAGTTGAGGTACGGCCAGTTAAGTTGGTGCCGATCCCGCGGTAATCCATCTTTTGCCGTGTTGTGCCGTTTCCGCGCGGGCGGGCATCGGGGGTAGCAACACAATGGCAGTAAGCGGCATCCCCGCCCCTGCCCGCCCTGCGTGGCGGGTGGGGACGCGGTGAATACATCCCTGTACGCTCGCGTTCGGCCATCCATGGCCTCAAGCGCCCCACCCGCCACGCAGGGCGGGCAGGGGCTGATACTTCAGGTGTGGCGCTCTTTTTATTTTTTATTTTATTTTTTACTTTTCGTTCCTGTTATCGCGGTAGGCTGGGTTGTTAAACCCAGCCTTTCCATCAGTTTTCAGCCAGTTTATGCCGGGTTTGGCAACCCGGCCTACCTCACTATTTTTTACTTTTCGTTCCTATTGTCGTACTGCTTCTGCTGTTCCGCTGTCGCTCCCTTCTGATACAACACCTTCCATTCTGCATACGGCATCCCGTAAACCAATTCACGCGCATCTTCGTAATTGAGCGTTTCACCACGCTCAGCGGCAGCGGCAACATACCACTTGGCCAGGCAATTGCGGCAAAAGCTGGCAAGATTCATCAGGTCGATGTTCTGTACCTCTTTGTGCGCGTCGAGATGTTGCAAGAGGCGGCGGAATACCGCCGCTTCGATTTCAGTGCGTGTGTTGCTCATGCGCATTCTCCTTGCGCGGGCGCATCAGCCGCCCGCCAGTTTCACGTTGTAGCCCTGCTGTTGCAGGTAGGCGCTCAGTTTGTCGCGCTGATCACCCTGAATTTCGATAACGCCGTCTTTCACGGTGCCGCCGGTGCCGCAGTGTTGCTTGAGTTTGGCGGCGAGTTGTTTCAGGGCCTCGGCATCGAGCGGCAAGCCCTTGATCAAACTGACGCCCTTGCCGCCGCGGCCTTTGGTTTCGCGGTGGATGCGGACGATGCCATCGCCCTTGTTACCATCGCCCTTGTGTAGTGGCGCGGCACTCCTCTGGCGGCATACGCAGGCGGCCACAGGCTTGCCGCAGCCGGGGCAAAGACGGCCTTGGTCAGTGGAATAAACGGATCTGGAGTTGGACATCGTGCAGAGCGCAAGGCCGATAGAGAGCCGCATTATCCCCGATGGTTCTGGCGCGGCAAAGGCGAGCCTGCCGGGGATGCGCGCCGATCCTGCTGTATACTGCCCGCGTTTTGTGTTCTTCGGTTTCGGCAAGCCACGCTGGCATCTCATGAAAGCTGTTCTCACTTACATTCTGTGGCCCACCTTGGCGGGGCTGGCGCTGGCTGGCGTACTGCTCTTGTCGCCGCTCGTGGTGCGGCAGGTACCGCTGTTACAAACCTGGCTCGCCGCGCAGGATGCCGGCGCGCTACCTGACGCTGGCGCCAAACTATCCTTCAGCGCGCCGATCCGCGCCGCGGCGCCTGCGGTGGTCAGCATCAATTACCGGGAAAAACTCGCGCGGGACGTGCTGCGCGTTTATCCCCGCGCGCCGCTCGGGCCTGGCCTGCCGAGCGGCAATATCGGCGTGCTCGACACTGTCGATGAAGAAAACAGCAGTCTTGGTTCGGGCGTCATCATCAGCGCCGATGGTTACATCGTCACCAGTTATCACGTGGTATTTCCCGGCACGGCGAAAAACCGCCATGTCCGCGAAGAGGGTAACAGCACCACAGTTACCTTGACCGATGGCCGCGAAGTGCGTGGCACGATTTTATTTCTGGATGCGAAACACGATTTGGCATTGCTCAAGGTGGACGAAACCCACTTGCCCTATCTCACCCTCAGCGACAGCGCCAAGCTGCAAGTGGGTGATGTGGTGCTAGCCATCGGCAATCCGCGCAATATTGGTCAATCGGTGAGCCTGGGCATCATCAGCGCCTTGCTGCGCCGCGACGACAGTTACGTGATTCAAACCGACGCCGCCATCAACCCCGGTAATTCCGGCGGCGCGCTGATCGACCAAAGCGGCAAGCTGATCGGTATCAATGCCTTTATTGTGTCGGAATCCGGCGGCTCGGAAGGCATCAGTTTTTCAGTGCCGGCAACGGAAGTGTTGAACTTGTTGCAGAGCTATCACGAATCCGGCGGCGCCAGCGGTTATCTCGGCGTGAACTCCTCGGTGTTGCCGCTCGATCAAGGCCAAGAGCGTTTTGGCAAGGAAATTCAGGGCTTTTTGATAAAAGATGTGACCCCCAAAGGCTCCGCGGACAAAGCCGGCATCCGTGCGGGCGATGTGATCACCGGCATCAACGGCACCCCCATCGAGATCGCCGACGAAACCGACAAGGAGCAAGCCTCGCGCGCCATCGGCCTCATCAGCAAGCTGCCGCCAGGCGCGCTGATCGAAGTGGACATCTTCCGCGATGGCCAAGCCCTGAGCCTGCCCGTCATCCTTGGCGGCGGCGAACCGCAGATCAATGAGCAGGTTGATCCTGAACTGGTGAATCAATTAAATCGGAAGGCTGATTAAGCCCGTCTCAGTTCAAATCTTTCATTTGAATTTGAAGGCTGTCTCTTAACGTACACCCTCACATGCTTATTGAAGGTTGACCAGCACAGATGTACGAGTGTTTAATCCCCAAACTCCATTGACTAGCCCGACTAACAGTTAGCCTCGACAGCGACCAGTGCAAGTACACGCCACGAAAGATCGGCGCTATACATCTTCAAGGAACACGCATGAACCACCACCTCTACCGCCTCCTCTTCAACCGCGCCCTCGGCCTGGTGATGGCGGTAGCCGAGACCGCGCGCGGTGAAGGCAAGCGAGGCGGTACGAGAATGCGTCATGCGAGTAGGCCGCGTGCGCTGTTGCGTTTGCGGCCCCTATGCT
>JAIRJU010000306.1 GCA_031260485.1 Pseudomonadales bacterium
GGGTGGACGCCGCAGGCGGACGGGGTGGTTGGGGATTTATCTTGTGCCGCATCTGCCTACGGCAACCACCCCGCCCTACGGGCACCCCTCCACAGGAGGGGAATTTATAACCCAGCCCGATCATACGAATGTCATGTTTTATGGAATTCTCAATCAGGAGTAACGCTATGAAAACCTCAATCACCAAGCCTGCCTCTTCCTTGCTGATGGCCGCTGTGCTTGTGCCCGCCGCACTCACGCTCGGCGCCTGCACCACCAACTACGACTGGCGCGAAGTCGCCGGCCCCGCCCGCGCCGCGCCGCGCGTGGTGCAGCAGCCTGCCAATAATGTCGTCGCTTCCAATACCGGCAGCGCCACCGATTTTGCTGCCTACGCCAGCGATCGCGTGTTCTTCGATTTTGACAGATCGGTCTTGAAACCCGAGACCATCGCCATTCTCGACAAACAAGCCGAATGGCTCAACCGCTACCCGACTGTCAGCGTGCGCATCGAAGGCAACACCGACGATCGCGGCACCCGCGAATACAACCTCGCCCTCGGCGAACGCCGCGCCAACGCGGTACGCGCGTATTTGATGAGCAAGGGCATCGCGCAATCGCGTTTTTATACCGTCTCCTACGGCGAAGAGCGCCCGATCGAGCAACCGGGTTCCTCCGCGCGTAACCGTAATGCCAGAACGGTGGTGATTACGACGGGAGGGCAGTGAGGTAATTCCCCTCCACGATAAATTCCCCGACCACCCCGTCCGCCTACGGCGTCCACCCCTCCACGGAGGGGAATTATCCTTCGGCAAGCGATAGATAAATTCCCCTCCTTCCCACCGCCACACCGATCGCCACCGGCGATAAATTCCCCTCCACGATAAATTCCCCAACCACCCCGTCCGCCTACGGCGTCCACCCCTCCACAGGAGGGGAATTTGAACCTGCGGCAAGCAATAGATAAATTTTCCTCCTTTCCATCGCCACACCAATCGCCACCGGCGATAAATTCCTCTCCTTCCCACCGCCACACCGACCGTCCCGAAGCTAAATTCCCCTCCCGTGGAGGGGTGCCCGCAGGGCGGGGTGGTGCCGACTCTTCCGCATTGGCATTGCGCTTCATGTATCCATATATAACATTATGTATTATACTAATACATAATATGGATAGTGATGCTGGTTCAAGGCTAGGGAGAGCATATGTTTGAGACGATGTTGGGTGATTTGCGCGCGGCTATTTCACCCGTGGTGTTGGCGGAGGTTGCGGCGGCGCTTTATGGGGTGGCGGCGAGTGAGGTTAAGGTGGACGCTCTGGTGATACCGAGCAAAGATCAGCCGCTGCGGTTTTTGTTTGCTGCCATGCAGCAACTCGTGGCGGAAGATGCCGCCGTGCTTACGCGGCAATGTTTGTCGCGCGCGATTGCCGCGCGATTGCTGCGCGCACAGCCTGCCATGGCGGGTGCGCCAAAACCGGTGTCCGCACGGTCTTTTTCGGCTAAAACCACACTCTCACCGCAGCAAATGGACAAAGTGCAAAAGCATATTGCCGCCAATCTTGTCCATGGCGTTGGAATGAAGGAGATGGCGGCGCATATCGGCATGAACGCCGCGAAGTTTACGTTCCGTCTCAAAGCCACAACCGGCACCACGCTGCATCAGCTCGTGATTGCGGCTCGCGTCGAAAAGGCCAGGGCGCTCCTCAGTGATAAGACGCTGAACATCGATGTCATTGCGACAGCCTGCGGATTCACTCATGCCTCGCATTTTTCCGAGGTTTTTCGCAAGTATTTCACGATGTCGCCGGCCACGTATCGCGCGCGCGTGGCGACGATCGGTGTGCCTGCCGCCGCGCTTGGCAGTACCTGGTTGCAGCCCGCGGTTGATTCGCAGGAATTGGCGCGGGCGATGGCGGAATTCAGCCTACAGCAGACGACTTTGCGCATTGATGACAAGGTTAGGCTCGTGGCCTCGAGCCAGGGTTTGGGGTGGAACGATATGTTCGTTGCCATCACCGATGAATTACCGCACGACACCTTGCACCGGGTGCTGTCGGATACCTGGCTGACGCTGGCGTTGACGCCGGTGGACATGCAGCGCAGCGGCGCTGATTTTGAGTACAAACAATTCTTGCCCGAAGGTTCGATCAATATCACAGGCTCAGGGGAGGCCGTGTACGACAACATGCCCACGGCTCAGCAAGTCGCCGATGTCTATTTGCGGCGTGAAGTTCTGGAACAGACCGCAGACGAACTGGGGGTTGGCGGCAGCGAGAGGAGCACTGAGAGGCGCACTATTGGGTCGCGGTTCTGTGTGAACGACGCCGTGCTGCAACCACTGCTCATGGCCATCAGTCTGATAGTTCAAGAGCCGCGTGGGAGTCATCCGATCAAGGGGGATTATCTGGCGCAAACCTTGGCGGCGCGTTTGCTCGAGCGGCATTCGGTGCTTGAGCCAGCGCGTGCCCTGCTGCGGGAGCCGGTATTCAGCACACAGGAAATTGGCTTGTTGGTCGATTACATCAATGAACATTTGGCCTCTAGCCTGAGCATTGTGACACTGGCTGGCCTCGTGGGCTTGGGACGCACGCAATTCATTGGGCGTTTCAAGGCCACAGCTGGGGTAACACCGCATCAATTCATCATCGCGCGGCGGATCTGCAAGGCAAAAGCGCTGCTGAGCAGCAAAACCGTGGAGCACAAGGCAATTGCCGCACACTGTGGCTTTGCCAGCCATACGCATTTCATCACCGGCTTCAAAAAAGCCGTCGGCGTGACGCCCTGGGAATATTGCCGCAGAAACGCTTAGCGAATCCGCTTATACTGCCGGTTCCATTGGGGTTGGCCAGGCGAGTTGGCGGGGTTATTGACTGCTTGGTTGGGTGATTGGCTGCTTAGAAAGCCGGAGGGGTGCAATGCGAAGTCTCGTGCAAAGAAGTCTCGTGCAAAGGAGTCTCAAGCAAATAAAACAACTGCTCGGCGTCAGCCTCGCGGCACTGCTGTGGGTGGCGGCGGCCAAGGCGCAGACGCAAGACGCGGAATTGCCGGTGATTCTGGCCGTGGGCGAAAGCACCACGGCGGGTTTCGGTGTGGCGCGTGATAAATCCTGGCCTGCGCAGTTGCAGGCGCTGCTCGATGCCGAAGGCTGGCACTACCGTGTAGTCAATCATGGCCGCAATGGCATCACTACCGCCATGGCGCTCGGCAATCTCAACAATGGCCTGGCCTTGCAGCCGCGATTCGTGGTGATCGCGCTGGGCGGCAACGACCGCACCATGCACTTGTCGCGCGAGCAGACCAAGGCGAATCTGCGCCGCATGGTGTCGATCTACCGGCTTACCGACGCGGTGGTGTTTTTGGCCGATCGCGGCGCCGCCACCGATGGCGGCCAAGCCGAATCCGCCTCGCTCTATGCCGAACTTGCCGCGGAAGAAGGCGCGGTGCTGATTCCTTCCCTGCGCGAGGGTTTGGCTGGCGATGCCGCGCTCTTGATCGCCGACATGTCCCACCCCAACGCCGATGGTTATGCCATCATCGCAGCGCGGATGCTGGCATTGTTGACGCCTTATTTGCGCGCGGAGGCGGCAGCGCAGTAGCGCGCTTTTCTCAGAGTTCAGGAACACTATCAACGTAACAGAACCGCAAGCGTAGCGCTGCGGCGGGGATATTCAGCCCGCTTTCTTGCGCTATTTCAGGCGCTATTTCCCACACACGGGCGACCAAAGCCTCAAAGCTCTCAGCCTCGGTAACAAGATGCAGCGCATCACATTCCGCCACCCACATCGTGCGGTCGTCTGCGTCCTGGGCAATGGCGTGCGTGACTTCCACATCGAAAGTCACGGGCTTGGGCTTGGAGAAGATAGAAGCGATAGCGCTCATGGCTGCTCCTCAAGAGTTGAGAATGGCGCCGATTGTACTGAAAGCGCCCCCCGCCGTCTCTCTGGTATGAAACCAGGTCGGCGAGTATCATGCGCCCCTTTCCAGGACCAGGGCAGCGCGGCTGCCTGTCAAGCACGCAAATAGCACATTAGGCACGTATAGCGCAGGTATAGAGGTGAAGCATGGCGTATTTTTCCACAAGTGAATTCAGAGGCGGGCTGAAGGTCATGCTCGACGGCGATCCCTGCTCCATTTTGGAGAACGAGTTCGTCAAACCGGGCAAGGGCCAGGCGTTCAACCGCGTGCGCCTGCGCAACCTGCGCAGTGGCCGCATTTGGGAACGCACCTTCAAATCCGGCGAAACGCTGGAAGGCGCCGATGTCAGCGAAGCCAGCATGGAATACCTCTATAACGACGGAGAGTTCTATCACTTCATGAACACCGACGGCAGTTTTGAGCAAATCTCCGCCGACAAGAACGCTGTGGCCGAAGCGCTCGACTGGCTCAAGGAGCAGGATATCTACACGGTGCTGATGTGGAACGGCGCGCCGCTTTCTGTCACCGCGCCGAACTTCGTGGAGTTACCGGTGGTGGAAACCGATCCTGGCATTCGCGGCGATACCGCTACCGGCGGCACCAAGCCTGCCAAACTCAGTTCCGGTGCTGTGGTGAAAGTGCCGCTCTTCGTTGAAATTGGCGATGTGCTGCGCGTCGATACCCGCACCTACGAATACCAGAACCGCGTCAAGAAATAAGCCACGCGCGGGAGGCCGCCATGTTGGCCCATGACTGGCGGCCCACCGCATCTCTTGCGGCGCTTGCCGCGAGAGACGATCTAAACCGCTTGATCCGAAACTTCTTTCAGCGCCGCGCGGTGCTGGAAGTGGAAACGCCGCTCATGAGCCGCGGCAGCGGCACCGATCCGCAGCTTGCGCCCATCGTGGCGCGCTATGGCGTAGGCCCTGGCAGTGTGGGCGAGCCGCGCTATCTGCAAACCTCGCCCGAATTCGCCATGAAGCGCTTGCTTGCCGCGGGCAGCGGGCCGATCTATCAGCTTGGCAAAGCCTTTCGTGATGGCGAAAGCGGGCCGCGCCACAATCCTGAATTCACGCTGCTGGAGTGGTATCGCCCCGGTTTTACGCTGGAACAGTTGATGGAAGAAGTGGCAGCGCTGGTGCGCGAAGCGCTGGCGCTTGCCGCTGATCCTATTGCGCGCGTGAGTTATGCCGCGCTGTTTCAGCGTGAATTTGGCCTCGATCCGCATAGCGCGCCGCTGGTACATTTGCAGGCGCTGGTGCACGCGCGGGTGGATCGGCAGCTCGATCTTGGCGAGCGCGATGCCTGTCTCGATGTGCTCTACAGCGCGCTCATCGAACCCACCTTGCTGGAACCAGTGTTCATTTATGACTACCCAGCGACGCAGGCCGCCTTGGCGAAGACGGCGCCCGATGCGCAAGGGCGTCTCGTGGCGCGTCGCTTTGAACTGGTGATGGGTGGGCTGGAACTTGCCAACGGCTATGACGAACTGAGCGATGCCGCCGAACAAGCGCGGCGTTTTGAACAAGATGCGCTCACGCGCGCGCGGCTAGGATTGCCGCCACTGGCCGCCGACACCCGGCTCGTCGCCGCGCTCACCCAGGGCCTGCCCGCTTGCGCGGGTGTGGCGCTGGGCGTGGATAGATTACTGATGCTCAAACTCGGCACTCGCCACATCGACGCGGTGTTGGCGTTTCCACACGCGCGGGCGTAAGCGTAAGAGAATGCCCCTCGCCCGCGTGCGAGAGAGGGGAGAAACAGTGTCAGCATTTAAATCGACACCGCTCTAAATAGCCCTCCCCAACTCCAAAGACGCCGGGTTTGTGTTGGCTGTTTTCGTTTGAGGGGTACGCAAGATTGCACAGTGCAGTGGAGGTGGAGACTCCGTGGAGAACCGAGTATCATTACGCCCGATTTTCCTCGGCCCTTGTGGCCACCGCACGATCCCGCCGGCGTAGCTCAGTCGGTAGAGCAACTGACTTGTAATCAGTAGGTCCCGCGTTCGATTCGTGGTGCCGGCACCAATTAGATCAAGGGGTTAGGGAATTTTCCCTGGCCCGTTGATTTTTCTTCCGTAAAACCTACTCTCCAGAAGCGCCTACGTTTATTGACACTTCAAAGTCGTACATATCAAGCGTGCGCTGACCTGATTCGACAATTTTTTAAAATAAAAAAAGCCGCCTGGTTGCCCAAGCGGCCAATGGGTTCCGGTGAAGGGATGTTATTGCACCGGTACCACGTGAGGTGGTTGGCTATAGGGATATTCAGCGCGCCGAGCCGGCGGTGCCCCAGACTTCCTTGGCGACATCCACCACGAAGCGCAGTTTGTTCCACTGCTGCTCTTCGGTGAGGTTGTTGCCGTGCGAGGTGCTGGAGAAACCACACTGCGGGCTCAGGCCCATGTTGTTCTTGGGCATATAGTTGGCGGCTTCTTCCAGGCGGGCGATGATCGAGTCGCGCGTTTCGAGTGCGCCGATCTTGCTCGACACCAGGCCCAGCACCACGAATTTGCTGGCGGGCACGAAGCGCAGTGGCGAGAAGTCGCCTGAGCGTTCGTCGTCGAATTCGAGGTAGTAGGAATTCACGTTGAGCGAATTGAACAGCACGTCGGCCACTGGCTCGTAGCCGCCGGAGGCGAACCAGCCGCTTTTGAAATTGCCGCGGCAGAGGTGAATGCCGATGGTCAGATCTTGGTGTTTGTGCTCGATGGCGGCATTGATGATGCGGGCATAGAGCGCGGGCAGGGTGTTGGGGTCTTCGCCGCGCGCGGCGGCATCTGCGCGCATTTTTGGGTCGCACAGGTAGGCCAGGTTGGTATCGTCGAGCTGGATGTTGCGGCAACCGGCCTGATACAGCGTTTCGATTTCGTCACGATAGGCTTGTGCCAGGTCGCTGAAGAACTCTTCCAGATCGGGATACGCCTTGGCATCGATGCCGGCGCGGCCACCGCGGAAATGCAGCATGGTGGGCGAGGGCATGGTGATTTTCACCTTGGCTGGCGTTTGCGCTTGCAGGAATTGATAGTCGCCGAGCGAGATGGGGTATTGGTGGCGCAGCTTGCCGGTAACACTCAGTTTCGGCGGGCTGAAGCCTGCGCTGTTCTGCACGCTGGAACTGGCGTTGATGTTGCCTTCGATGGTGACGCCATCGAGATGCCGGAAAAAATCCAGATGAAAATAGCTGCGGCGGAATTCGCCATCGCTGATGCTGGGTAGGCCGATGGCCTCTTGTTTTTTGACCGCTTCCGCGATGGCGCGGTTTTCTACCTCGCGCAGCACGGCGGCGTCGATCTTGCCGGTGGCGAATTGTTCGCGGGCGTCCAGCAAGTAGCGCGGACGCAGCAGGCTGCCGACTTGGTCGGCGCGAAAGGGTGGGGTGGGTGTACTCATGGTGGCTCCTGGTGAGGGGTGGCGGGTTGCTTGCGGATTGTGATGAGTTGCTTGCGGTTCGTGATGAATAGAGGCTCTGCCGCAATCGGCTCAGGCGGCGGCGTGGCAATGAGCGCGGATGATAGAGCGGTTCCGGGAAGGAAAATAATGATATGTTTTGCACTATCCATGAATTTTGTTCATAGAGGGTAATTCATGCTCAACCGCATCCATCTCGAAATTCTGCGCGCAGTGCGTAGCGAAGGCAGCGTCAGCGAAGCTGCGAGCAAACTGCATCTGACGCAATCGGCGCTCAGCCATTCCATCCGCAAGCTGGAACGCTACCTTGGCGCCAGGCTATGGACGCGGCAGGGGCGCACGCTGCGCCTCACTCGCGCTGGCGCGATTTTGTTGACCTTGGCCGAGCGCGCGCTGCCGGATTTCGAGCACGCGGAACAACTCATCGCCAGACTGTCGAGCGGGCAGCAGGGCTTGCTGCGTATCGGCATGGAATGTCATCCGTGCTATGAATGGCTGCATCGCAGTATTCCCAGCTTCATTGCGGCGTTCGAGGGGGTGGATATCGATGTTAAACGTCAGTTCCAATTCGATGGACTCACCGCGTTGCTCAACCACGACATCGACGTATTGATTACGCCTGATCCGGTGTTCAAACCCCGGCTGAAGTTCGTGCCGGTGTTCAGCTATGAACTGGTATTGGTGTGTGCGCGCGAGCAGGCGCTGAGCGCGCGGCGCTACGTCGAGGCGGCGGCGCTGGCCGATCAGGTGCTCTACACCTACCCGGTGGCCAAGGAGCGTCTGGATGTGTTCAGCCAGTTTCTGCTGCCCGCCAATCTGGAACCACGCGAACATAAGACGCTGGAATCCACTGACATCATGTTGCAGATGGTGGCGGCGCGGCGCGGTGTTACAGCCCTTCCTGATTGGTTGGTCAAAAACTATGAGCCGAGCCTGGATTTACGCTGTTACCACCTTGGCCGCAAAGGCGTCCACAAACAATTGTTTCTCGGCATTCGTGTCGAGGATCAGTCCATTCCTTACGTGAAAGGATTTATTCGTCTGGCCAAGCAGGTTGAGGTCGATCCGGCGTAGGGCGGGTAAGTTCTGCCCTACAGCAACACCTGCTCCAAACCGCCGTTGTTCACTGCCGCAGGGAAGGCGCGTTGCCAATCCTCGCCCCAGTACGCGCGCGCTAACTCCACCACCATGTAGGTGGTTTCGAGACCCGTTTCTTCCTGGTAGCGCGAGAGGCCCAACTGGCAGGCGGGGCACGAGGTCAAGAGTTTGACCTTGTTGGGCGTGGTGGTGCTGGCGCCGGTCAGCGCGGTGATGCCCTTGTGCAATTCTTCTGCCTTGCGGAAGCGTACTTGCGTGGCGATGTCAGGGCGCGCGGTGGCGAAGGTGCCGGCTTCGCCGCAGCAGCGGTCGGAGGGCAGCACCTTGGTGTTCATGAGCGCGTTGACCACCTTCATGGGGGCGTAAGTTTTCATCGGGCTGTGGCAAGGATCGTGATACAGGTATTGCATCTCGGCGTTGCCGCGCATGTGATAGCCCTTTTCCATTAAAAATTCGTGGATGTCGAGCAAGCGGCATTGCGGGAAGATTTGGCCGAACTGGTATTTCTGCAATTGATCCATGCAGGTGCCGCAAGACACGATAACGGTTTTGATGTCGAGATAGTTGAGCGTGTTGGCCACGCGGTGGAACAGCACGCGGTTGTCGGTGGTGATGCGCTGGCTGCGCGCGGCATCGCCCGCCGCCGCCTGCGGATAACCGCAGCAAAGATAGCCGGGCGGCAGCACGGTTTGCACGCCAGCGTCGAACAACATGGCCAGTGTACCGAGGCCAATGTCGCTGTGCAGGCGTTCGGAGCCGCAGCCGGGAAAGTAAAACACCGCCTCGGATGCGTCGTGGATCTTGGCGGGATTGCGCAGGATCGGAATCATGCGGGCGTCTTCCACGCCGAGCGTGAGGCGCGTGGTTTGCGGGCGTGGATTATTCAAAATCGGGCGGTCCAGAATATGGATGATCTGAACCGGCACCGCGGTTTTGCCGGTAGTGGCGGGCGGGCGCTGGCGATGCTTGAAAAGCGGCGGCAGCAGCTTGAGCGCGCGATGCGCCAGGCGCTGTGCGCTGAAACCGAGGTCCACCACCAGTTTGCGCATGAGTTTGATGGTGGTCGGGTTTTGCAGATTGAGGTAGGCCATGGCCAGCGCGGTGCCGGGATTGAGCGTCTTCTTGCCGCGCTGGTGCAGGATGCGGCGCATCAGCACGCTGACATCGCCGAAGTCGATTTTGACCGGGCAGGGCGTAGCGCAGCGGTGGCACACGGTGCAGTGGTCGGCGATGTCGTTCATGGCCTCGAAGTGGCGCACCGAGATGCCGCGATGGGTTTGTTCTTCGTAAAGAAAGGCTTCGATGATGAGGCCAGTGGCTAGAATTTTGTTACGCGGCGAATACGGCAGATTGGCGCGCGGTACGTGTGTGGAACACACCGGCTTGCATTTGCCGCAGCGCAGGCAGTTTTTGATGCTGTGATTGAGCAGGCCCAGTTCGCTGGCTTCCAGCAGCAAGGCTTCTTGTTCCAAGAGGCGCAGCGACGGCGTATAGGCGTTGGCCAAGCCCGAGCCCGGCATCAATTTGCCGCGGTTGAAGCGCTGCTGTGGGTCTACCCGCTGTTTGTAGCGAGCGAAGGCTTGCAGTGCCTCGGGCGGCAGATAGCCAGCTTTGGTGAGGCCGATGCCATGTTCGCCAGAGATCACCCCGCCAAGCTCCTGCGCCAAGGCCATGACACGCGCGACGATGCGCTCGGCTTCTTGCAACATGTGGTAGTCGTCGGAATTCACCGGAATGTTGGTGTGTACGTTGCCATCGCCTGCGTGCATGTGCAGCGCGACGAACAAGCGCGAACGGCGAATGCTGGCGTGAATGTCGTCCAGGCGCTTGCGTATCGGTTCACAGTCGCTGCCGCCAAACAGGGCCTTGAGCGGCGCTTCGATGTCGCGGCGGTAGGAAATACGCAGCGCGCGTCGCAGCAAGAGATCCATCAGTGTCTCGTTGGGTTCGATGGCGGCCTGTGTTGCCTCGGGCAACTCCGGCATCGCCGTCGCGCTTTGATCGAGCTGGCTCTGCCAGGTGCGCCAGCGCACGCCAACGCCATGCAGCAGCGCCAGCGCCGCCTGCACGCGCCGGGCATGGCTGGCTTGTTCCTCGGCGGTGTTCATTGGCGGCGGTGCTTCGCCTTCGAGATAGGCGGTGGCGGCGTCGATGATGCGCAGCTTGTTGCTGAGGGAATGTTCGATGTTGATGCGCTCGATGGCTTCGCTGTAATCGGCCAGGCGCGGCAGAGGAATCACCACGTCTTCGTTGATCTTGAAGGCGTTGGTGTGTGCGGCGATGGCGGCGGTACGGGAACGATCAGCCCAAAATTGCTTGCGCGCTTCCGGGCTGACAGCGACAAAGCCTTCGCCATGGCGCGTATTGGCCATGCGCACCACGGCTGCGGCGGTGCGTGCTACTGCGTCTGCGTCATCGCCCGAGATGTCGGCCAAGAGCACCATCTTGGGCAAGGCGCCGCGCGCGGCTTTGGGGCTGTATTTCACAGCCTTTACGTAGCGTTCATCCAAATGTTCGAGGCCCGAAAGCACTACGCCCTGCTGCGCATCGATGTGGTTCTTGATTTCGACGATCGCGGGCACTGCCTGGCGCAAGTCGGTGCCGTAGAATTCCAGGCACACGGTGCGGATGTGGCGCGGCATCCGGTGCAACAGAAACACGCCGGAGACGATCAGGCCGTCGCAGCCTTCCTTCTGCACGCCGGGCAAGCCGCCAAGCACTTTGTCGGTAACGTCTTTGCCCAGACCTGCGCGGCGCAGGGAGGCGCCCGGCATTTGCAGCAGCGTGGGCGGCTCCAGCAAGGTTTTGAATTCGTCCTGGTAGCGGCTGATACGGAAATTCACTACCGGTTGTTCATGAATTTTACCCAAGTTGTGATCCAAACGTTCCACTTCAAGCCAGTTGCCGTGTGCGTCCACCATGCGCCAGGACAAGAGATTGTCCAGCGTGGTGCCCCACAGCACAGCTTTTTTGCCGCCCGCATTCATGGCGATGTTGCCGCCGATGGTGGAGGCGTCCTGCGAGGTGGGGTCCACCGCGAACACATAGCCTTGGGCGGCGGAGGCCTCGGCCACGCGGCGCGTCACCACGCCGGCGCTGGCTTCGATCGTGGGCACCGGATGCGGCACGCCAGGGGCTTGCATCAGGGTGACTTCGCCCAAGCGCTCCAGTTTTTCGGTGTTGATGACTGCGGTGAAAGGATGCAGCACAACGGCGCCGCCGGTGTAGCCAGTGCCGCCGCCGCGCACGATGATGACCAGATCCAGCGCGATGCAGGCGCGTATCAGCGCGCGCAATTCGGTTTCGGTGTCGGGGTTCAGCACCACGAAAGGCAATTCCACGCGCCAATCGGTGGCGTCGGTCACGTGTGAAACGCGCGCCAGGCCGCCAAAATCAATGTTGTCGGCATGTGTTACCTTGCATAGCCGCCGCTGCACGCTTTTGCGCCGTGCGCGTAATTCATCGAGTTCACGCGCGAAGCGCCGCACCGCCGCGCGGCCCGCCTCGCACAGGCGCTGGGCGCGGGGATTGTCTTGTGCGCGCGCCGCGATCTGGTCGAGGCGATGGTGCAGCGCTTCGATCAAGGAGGCGCGGCGGCGGGCGTTTTGCAGGAGATCGTCCTGAATGAACGGATTGCGGCTCACCACCCACATGTCGCCGAGCACCTCGAACATCATGCGCGCCGAACGCCCGGTGCGGCGCTCATCGCGCAGCGCGTGCAACAGTTCCCAAATTTCAGGCCCGAGAAAGCGCAGCACGATCTCGCGGTCGGAAAAAGAGGTGTAGTTGTAGGGGATTTCTCTCAGCCTGACGGGATTGGAAGTCACAGGTTGCGCCGGGGTTGCACAGGGAGGCGCGTATTGTAGCGAGGGGCACGGGATCGTTCATCCTGGTATCTTGTTGTGCTGGGTTTACAGCAAAACCAGCGTGTGTTCGCTTGGTATGGCCGAATTTACCGGCTGCGGCGGCTGTCAGAGGCGGCCCAGTGAAAGCCGGCGTGATTTCAATCAACTTATGAAAGCTGCTGCGCCGTGTGTTTCACGCGCAAAATTTCCACTGTGCGAGTCTTATCCAGCACGCGATAGAACATGATGTAGTGCCGATGCACGACCAGCTCACGCACAAAGTCAGGCAAGTCTGGCCTGCCGGCATGGCCCAGCTTGGGATATTGCGCAAGTGGCAAGGTTTTGTCGCGCAGTGCCTGGCCGAACTCTTCGGCTCTGAGCGGGTTGTCCTGAGCAATGTAGTCGATGATGTCGTCTAAATCGGCTTCGGCCATGGGGCGCCAGATGATGCGATAAGCGGTTCTTGTTTTGGCCACAGCTTAGCCTCTGTGCTGTGTGGATCCAGCGCAGACATCAGCGCTGCTCATGAGCGTTTTCCTGCTGCCGCTTTCTTATGCTGAGCAATGCGGGCATCCATCCGGGCCATGACCTCATCTTGTGGGACATTTAGCCTGGGGTCGTCGATGGATTTCTGAATTTCAAGGGCTAGCCATTGCGAGTAGGCGGCGGTTTTGTGCGTGTTGTGCATCGCTTCGGCTTGGCTATGGCTACTGCTTGGTGTTTCTTTCATCTCTGGGTTCCACTCGCGTGCATCGAACTGCCCGTTGGTGATGCCTATGTCGCGCAGCACGCTCAAGGCGACAAGCGGGTTGTTGAAGCGGCGCGGTTCGCTGCTGCGGGCTTTCGCCAGCACGGCGGCAACCCCGCTGCGCGTGGCAATCTGCACCAGGAAAGCTCCCCCTTGCCCTTTCAGGATCACGTTCGACACGCCGCCGGCATCGCTCGCGGCGCGTAACTGCTCAAGGGCCATGCTTTGCATATTTCGCTCCTTATCACGATGAAGAGAACAATGGGGTTAACTGTACTTGTTTTATAGGACATATGCGCGCAGCGTCGTAATTTGCACAATTCTCTTGCCTCTTTGCTTAGAGCCGTTGTTGCGCCACGGGTTGTTGCGCCACGGACACACCTAGCGGCTTTTGAGTATCATCCGCACCTTCATAACATAACGGCAACCTTCAGGGGTTTTATGACAGTACTGGCCATGGCTTCTCTCGATCTTGCGGGTAAGAGGGTATTGATCCGCGAAGATCTCAACGTGCCGGTGAAGAACGGCGCGATCGTCAACGATGCGCGCATTCGCGCGGCCTTGCCCAGCATC